>JAIPDY010000018.1 GCA_021737445.1 Desulfotignum sp. | reverse complement strand
ATTCTGGAAACCGGAAACATCAGAATCAATGCTGTTTTTAAGAAGTCAGCTTCTTTCTGGGAGATGGAACATCTTGATTAATAATATCTTTAAACAATTTCGGTCACTTTGCTTATGCAACTAAAAGGGAATGCACCCCCCTTGGCGTTGTGCTGTAGATTCTTCTCTTACTATCCATTGATAAAGCTCAAAAAGAGGTAATCCATGGGCAAAACATCCACCATCAGAGCTCGAATTGAGCCCGATTTAAAGGGCAAAGCCGAGCGCATATTTCAGCAGCTTGGGCTGACCACAACCCAAGCCATAACCCTGTTTTATAAACAGGTTGAATTAAAAAATGAATAGAATTGATGCCCAACCATTACATTTCACAATCTTCCATGAAAGCCCAGCCAAAAAAGGGAATGGATGGATGACTCTATTCCGCCGGGTACCATTCGCTGATACCATACCGCTCCAGGACCTCATTGAAAACACCCAGGTTCTGATCCCGCAGCTTTTTTGCTTTGGTAAACAGCCTGTCCTGCCAGATTTCATTCTGTGTTGAGTATACGATGCTCTCCGCCATACATGGCATGATTTGTGCTATTGTATTTAGCAGTTATTTATCAGATATGTATTGCATTGATGACGGAAAAGGTTATGGCAAAACCCCACGGCAGAAAAACCCGGCAGATGGTCGGTGAAATCCTTAAAAGCCAGGACAGAAAACAGGCCCTGGACCGGCTGGCACAAATCCCGGACATGCAGCTGTTGGGACATCTGTTCTCCCATTTTTACACCACAAACGAACTGATAAAGTTCCGCAGTGTCACTGCCATGGGGTTGCTGGGAAAAAGGCTGGCAGAAGGACACATGGAAAGCGCCCGGAACCTGATGCGGCGGCTCATGTGGAACCTCAATGATGAATCCGGCGGCATCGGATGGGGTTGTGCTGAAGCCATGGGGGAAATCATGGCCCGCAGTCCGGCTCTGGCTAAAGAATATGCATCCATTTTCTTTTCCTTGCTGGATCCAGAAGCCAATTATATCGACAACCCCATGCTGCAAAACGGAGTGCTGTGGGGGATCGGCACCTGTGTGAAAGCCGCTCCTGAAAGAATGGATTCATATATGGCCGGACTGATTGCTTTTTTTCTTTATTCAAAAGATACAGTTAAAAAAGGATATGCTGTCCGGGCCCTTGCCTGGGATGGTTCACCTGGCAAAGGTCATCTCACTGGAAATATTCTGGCAGATACAAAAAAAATTGCGCTGTATACCGGATGGCATTTTGAACCTGTCAGGATCTGTGATCTGGCCTGTGCCGGTGTTGAAACAAAAGAGCAGATCCAGACAGCAGCAGAATATGAGGATATGCACCATGGCCGAAAAAAAATGTGATAAAAACATTACCCGCACCATTGATATGGCAAAAGAGATGATCGCCATGGCTCACCAGGGGTATGAACAGCATGAAGATCCCGGGTGCGGAGTGCTGTACGGCATTCTGCTGGATTCCGGCCACCGGATTCTGGACCTGGCGTTAAAGGAAAAACAGGCCCATATTGATAAGGGGTGGTGGTATGACACTGTAAAGGATTTAAAAAAATAATGAAACGGCCGGCCATAGATCTGGGGGCGTGCATCTTGTGTGAAATCTGTGTGGAACTGGCCCCTCATGCCTTTGAAATAAGCGATTCAGGCTTTGTCCAGGTAAAGCCTCTGGATGACTACCAGGATGAGGATATACATGAAGCCATGAAAAACTGCCCCAAAGACTGCATTGTCTGGGAAGATGACTGATTTTAATATTTTTTTGCCTGCCGGACAAAAAAACCATTGCTCTTGATACACAAACGTGTCATTTAATGCATCAGATTTGTGCCATTTGAACCTGTTGATGCCATAAGATGACCTGACATGAAAAATTTTACCCGCAGCCTGCTGGACAGAGACAACCTCAACCTTGTTCTGGATAATCTCAAACTGGGGATTATTGCCCATACCACAGAACGGATCATCACTGTATTTAACAAAGAAGCGGAAAAAATCACCGGATACAAAAAAGATGAGGTTTTGGGCAAAGATTGTCACGATGTATTCAATTCCCCTTTCTGCGGTGCCAGATGCTCGTTTTGCAACGACACGCCCGACCTGTTTTCCGATACCAAAGAATACCCTGTAACCTTTGTCACCTGCTCCGGAGATACCCGGCACCTGGAGATGACCGTTTCCGCCATCATTGACAATGACGGGGTGTTTAAAGGGGTGCTCGCCTCCTTCCGGGACCTGACCGATTCCATCAACCTGTCGTTAAAAGCTGAAAGTCTGTCCAGCTTCAACGGGATCATCGGCAAAGACAGCACCATGCAGGAGATATTCCGGCAGATCAGGGATGTGGCCCTGTACAGCTATCCGGTCCATGTATCCGGAGAAACCGGCACGGGCAAGGAACGGGTGGCCAATGCCATCCATGACATATCTGCCTATGGAAGCGGAGCATTTGTGCCGGTAAACTGCGGGGCCATTCCTGAAGGCATTGTGGAAAGCGAACTGTTCGGCCATGTCAAAGGCGCGTTCACCGGAGCGGTCAAGGAAAGAAAAGGCCGGTTTGAACTGGCCCACAAAGGCACTTTGTTTCTGGATGAAGTGGCGGAACTGCCCTTGAAAATCCAGGTCAAGCTTTTGCGGTTTCTCCAGGAAGGCACCTTTGAAAAGGTGGGCGGTGAAAAAAAAGTGTCCGTGGATGTGCGCATCATCTCCGCTGCCAACAAAAACATCAAAGATGAGGTGCGGGCCGGCCGCTTCAGAGAAGATCTGTACTACCGCCTCAATGTCATTCCCATATCCCTGCCTCCCCTGCGGCACAGGAAAACCGATATCCCGCTGCTGGCAGCCCATTTTTTAAAACAGGCTGAACAGGAAAACAACACACCTGTGCCCGCTCTGGACGGCGAGGCCCTGAACATTCTGCTGGACCATGACTGGCCCGGCAATGTCAGGGAGTTGAAAAACGTGATCCAGTTTTCCGTGGTCAGGTGCCGGGGCAAAAAGATCCTGCCTTCAGACCTGCCGCCTGAAATCACCCATGGAACAGCCACCTCCCTGGCACCGGTCCGCCATCAGATCCATGAACCACAAACAGATCCTGCCAGAGGGAAACTTGACACAGAATCTGTAAAAGCGGCTCTGACCAAAACCGGAGGCAACAAATCAAAGGCGGCCCGGGTCCTGGGGATCGGCCGGGCCACCTTGTACAGATTTTTATCCAATAACACAGATGCCATGGAATTCAGCCGGCGGTTCTGATCCTATCGACTGAACAAAAGGCCCTGTTTTGTTTCATCCAGGGTAAACCGGATCGTATCTCCCTTGACAAACTCCCCTTTGAGCAGGGCCAGGGACAACGGATTTTCAATCTCCCGCTGGATGGCCCGCTTCAGGGGTCTGGCCCCGAAACTGGGATCATACCCTTTTTGGGCCAGATATGCCATGGCATCCGCATCCATATGAACTGCCAGCCCTCTGGCAGACAGGCGCCTGTTCAAATCCTGAATCTGGATGTCAGCGATCTGTTTGATATGTTCCATATCCAGGGCATGGAAGGTGATGATCTCATCAATACGGTTTAAAAATTCAGGCCGGAACACCTCTTTTAAGGCCCGGGCAATGCCCGCATCCACCTCTTCTGTGGAAAAACCGCCGCTGGTGCCTGATTCTTGAAGAAACCGTGATCCCACATTGGATGTCATGATGATGATGGTGTTTCTGAAATCCACGGTGCGGCCGTGGCCGTCTGTCATCCGTCCGTCATCCAGGACCTGGAGCAGGATGTTGAACACATCCGGGTGTGCTTTTTCAATTTCATCAAACAGCAGCACGCAATAGGGCCTGCGCCGCACGGTTTCGGTGAGAAATCCGCCCTCATCATATCCCACATACCCGGGAGGGGCACCGATGAGGCGTGCCACTGAATGCTTTTCCATGTATTCAGACATGTCCAGGCGCACCATGGCCTGTTTGCTGTCAAACATGAATTCAGCCAGGGATTTGGCCAGCTCGGTTTTTCCCACGCCAGTGGGTCCCATGAAAATAAAGGTGCCGAT
This sequence comes from Desulfotignum sp., assembly GCA_021737445.1. GTDB lineage: Bacteria > Desulfobacterota > Desulfobacteria > Desulfobacterales > Desulfobacteraceae > Desulfotignum. The sequence goes on along the minus strand of JAIPDY010000018.1, from coordinate 20,115 downwards.
GGGCCGGTCTTCGGGAGACAAACCTGATCTGGCCCGGCGCACGGCATTGGATACCGCATCAATGGCCTGTCTCTGGCCGATGACCCGGCGTTTGATATAATCTTCCATGTGCACCAGTTTTTCCTGCTCCGCTTCCAGCATCTTGGACACGGGGATGCCGGTCCAGGCAGAGACCACCTCAGCCACATCCGTGTCTTCCACATCCTCTTTGAGCATTTTTTTTGTCTGCTGCAGCTCATCCAGTTCCTGTTTTTTGGCTTCCAGGTCCTTCTGGAGCTGGGCCATGGTGCCGTAGCGGATCTGGGCCACTTTTTCCAGGTCTCCTGCGCGTTCCGCCACCTGGGCCTGGGTCTGGCATCTGTCCAGCTCCTCTCTGATGCCAGATATCTGCTGTATCAGGCCTTTTTCACTGTCCCAGTGCATCTTCAAAGGACCGATCTCCTCGGACATCCATGCAATGTCCTTTTCCAGTTTTTCCAGGCGTTCCCTGGATGCCGGGTCCTTTTCCTTGAGCAGGGCCTGCCGTTCAATCTGGGCCTGGGTGATTTTCCGCTGGATCTCATCAATGGCCCGGGGCATGGAATCGATTTCAATACGCAGTCTGGAAGCGCACTCATCAATGAGATCCACGGCTTTGTCAGGTAAAAACCGGTCTGCAATATACCGGTTGGACAGGGTGGCGGCTGCCACCAGGGCGGAATCCTTGATACGGATACCGTGGTGAACCTCATATTTCTCCTTGAGCCCCCTGAGAATGGAAATGGTGTCCCCTACACTGGGTTCCTTGGCCATGACCGGCTGGAACCGGCGCTCCAAAGCTGCGTCTTTTTCAATATACTTGCGGTATTCACTCAGCGTGGTGGCGCCCACGCACCGCAGGGTGCCTCGGGCCAATGCCGGCTTGAGCATGTTGGAGGCATCCACAGATCCTTCGGAAGCACCTGCCCCCACCACGGTGTGCAGCTCGTCAATGAACAAAACCACCTCACCTTCGGCAGCCTCCACCTCTTTGAGCACCGCTTTAAGCCTTTCTTCAAACTCGCCCCTGAACTTGGCGCCGGCCAGCAGGGCCCCCATATCCAGGGCCACCACCCGGCGGTTTTTCAAAGAATCAGACACATCCCCTTCCACGATACGCTGGGCCAGGCCTTCCACAATGGCGGTCTTGCCCACCCCCGGCTCGCCGATGAGCACAGGGTTGTTCTTTCTCCGCCTGGACAACACCTGGACAATCCGCCGGATCTCGTCATCTCTGCCGATAACCGGATCCAGCTTGCCGGTGCGGGCCAGCTGGGTCAGGTCCCGGCCATATTTTTCCAGGGCCTGGTACCGTTCTTCCGGATTCTGGTCCGTCACACTCTGGTTGCCCCGGATATCCTTTAACACAGACAAAATAGCATCCCGGCTCACGCCCTGGCGGGCAAAAATCTCTCCGGCCTTTGCTTTGACGGCTGTCAGGGCCAGCAGCAGATGTTCCAGACTCACATACTGGTCCTTCATCTTGTCTGCTTCCTTGAAAGCCGTATCCAGCACCTGGCGGCTGTCCCTGGACAGATACAGATCTGCTGCCCCTGACACCCGGGGCTGGTTTTCCAAAGCCTGATCTACCTCGGCTGTCACGGTTGCCATGTCCGCACCTATCTTTTTAAGGATGGATACGGCAACCCCCTGTTTGTCAGCCAGCATGGCTTTGATGAAATGCACCGGCTCAATGGCCGGATGGTTCATGCGGCCGGCCATATCATGGGCAGACTGCAAAAGCTCCTGGGATTTTACCGTTAATTTATCAAGTTTCATATACCACCTTGTGTTCCTTTCATTATCATTTATAATTTTGCATATAAAGTAATGCAGTAAATTTTTTCGTCAACCAGGCCGGCGGTTTTTTCAGGGCAGTATGGGATTTCTTCGTTGACACCCACCACTCTGTGGTATATCTTCAGTATAATATAAAAGTTTACCACCAATGTGAATAGACGAAAAGAACATATATGGATCCCGAAAATTTCAAAAACCTGCGGGCCAGGTTAGGCAAGACCCAAAAGGAGCTGGCACAGCTTCTGGGCATCTCCATCAAGGCCATTCACAGTTATGAACAGGGATGGCGCAAGATTCCCCACCATGTGGAACGGCAGCTTCTGTTTCTGGTGTCCAGGGCGTTGAACCCGGATAAAGACGGCAAAAAATGCTGGGACATCAACCAGTGCCCTGAAAGCAGGCTGAACAAATGCCCGGCCTGGGAATTCAAGGCAGGGGATCTGTGCTGGTTTATCAACGGCACCAACTGCAATGGCCAGGCTTACACCTCCTGGGCAGATAAAATGGAAGAATGCCGGATCTGTCCGGTATTTGCACAATTTTTCAAAAATGAAGAAGGAACCCCACATCATGGATGATTTTTTATTCAAAACCGCCACCTGCCGGACAGACAGAGAAGAGGTTTCCGAGCAACGCAAGGCACTGCCTGATGCCATCAAAGAGATCATCACCTCCCTGGAGGATGACACCTGTTTCGCCCATATTGGAGATGAACCCATACACTTTTCCACATCTGTGCGGGATATGATTGAAAAATTCAGGGAGGTGCTGTTTCCCGGGTATTTTTCCAAGGAAAAGGTGGACAGTGCCAACCTGGTGTATCACATGGGTCAGGCCGTATCCCGGCTGTATGACATTTTATCTGAACAGATCATCCATGTACTGCGTCATGACTGCCTGCGGTATGACCTGGCATGCTCGGAATGCGAACCCAGGGGCAATGAAGCCGCCCTGGCGCTCATCCGGACAATCCCGGACCTCAGGCGCACCCTGGCAGAGGATGTCAAAGGTGCCTATGCCGGTGACCCTGCCGCCAAAAGCCATGACGAGGTGATTTTTTCCTATCCGGGTCTGTATGCCATCATGGTCTACCGGATCGCCAACCGCCTGTTCAAACTTCAGGTGCCCCAGCTGCCAAGAATCATGACCGAACATGCCCACAGCCTCACAGGCATCGATATCCATCCCGGCGCAGCCATCGGCCAGAGGTTTGTCATTGACCACGGCACCGGCATTGTCATAGGAGAGACATCTGAAATCGGCAACAATGTCAGGATCTACCAGAATGTCACCATCGGCGCCTTGTCTCTGCCTCCTGATGCCGGGGAAAAGCTGCGGGGGGCCAAGCGGCACCCCACCATTGAGGATGATGTGATCATCTACTCAGGGGCCACCATTTTAGGAGGAGACACCGTGATAGGCACCCGGTCCGTGGTGGGGGGCAATGTGTGGCTCACCTCTTCCATCCCGCCGGACACCAGGGTATTTATGGAGTCTCCCCGCCTGGTTTACAAGCACCCCCGGACACACAAGGAGATCTCCCATGAAAAAACTGCCTGATATCACCGCTGCCTGCGGCAACACCCCCCTGGTCTACCTGGACAAAGCCAGCCAGGCCTGTGGTGCAGATATTTATGGAAAACTGGAATATTTCAATCCCATGTCTTCGGTCAAGGACCGCATCGGCCTGGCCATGATCCAGGACGGTCTGGACACCGGAAAAATCAACCCAGGAACAGTGATCGTGGAACCAACTTCCGGCAACACCGGAATCGCCCTGGCCTTTGTGTGCCGGGTCAAGGGGCTGAAGCTGATTCTGACCATGCCTGAAACCATGAGTATCGAACGCCGGCAGCTGCTGGCCCACCTGGGGGCACAACTGCATCTCACCGAAGGGAAAAAAGGGATGAAAGGTGCCATTGAAGCGGCCCAAAATCTTGTGAAAACCATGGCTGATGCCTATATGCCGGACCAGTTTTCCAACCCGGCCAACCCGGCAATCCACCGCACCGCCACCGGGCCGGAGATCTGGGATGCCCTGGACGGCAACATCGATATCTTTGTGGCAGGGGTGGGCACCGGCGGCACCATCACCGGGGTATCAGAGGCCATAAAACAAAAAAAACCGGATCTTTTGTCCGTGGCTGTGGAGCCGGAAAACTCCCCGGTCCTTTCCGGAGGAAACCCCGGCCCCCACAAAATCCAGGGCATCGGGGCAGGGTTTATTCCGGCCAACCTGAACCTGAAAATGGTAGATGAGATCATCACGGTTTCAGAAGACAATGCCTTTGCCTGCGCAAAGGAACTGGCAAAAGATTACGGCATTTTGTGCGGAATTTCTTCGGGCGCCAATTTCCAGGCCGCAAAACAGATGGCCCGGCAGCACCCTGGAAAAACCGTGGTATTCATTGTGTGTGATACCGGAGAACGGTATATCAGTACCCCGTTGTTTCAGGCCTGATTTGAAAAATCAACTGCCGGATACGGGAACCATGGGCCAGAAGATCAGGATCAGGGGGATGGCCACCAGGGTCACGATAATGGACAAGGGCAGTCCCAGGCGCCAGTAGTCGCCGAAGCGGTATCCCCCCGGTCCCATGACCAGGGCGTTGGACTGGTGGCCCACCGGGGTCAGAAAGGCGCAGGAAGCACCGATGGCCACTGCCATCAGAAACGGGTCCGGTGAAAATCCCATCTCCCGGGCCAGTGTAATGGCGATGGGTGCCATGAGAACCGCGGCGGCCGCGTTGTTCACCACATTTGACAGCAGCATGGTGCCCACCAGGAGCACTGCCAGGGTTCCTGCATGGGAGAAAAACCCGGACAGCATCAGCAGTTTTTCAGCAATCAATTGTGCACCGCCGGAAGCTTCCAGGGCATGGCCCAGAGGAAACATCGCCCCCAGCAGAACGATCACCGGCCAGTCGATATGCTCATAGATTTCCCCTAAGGGAACCACGCCGACAAGCACCATGATCACCGCTGCCGCAACAAACGCCACCTGCACCGGCAGCACACCTGTGGCGGACAGAACCATGGCACAACCGAATATTCCCACAGACAGCAGCACTTTTTTGGGCTGTCCGATACGGATTTCACGCGGGGCCAGGGGCAGGCATGTAAAGGCTTTGACAACCTTCTGCAAGGATTCGTCCGTGCCCTGGAACAACAATATGTCACCGGCCATAAACTTTGTCTGGCCCAGGGGCTGTGTGATCCGCCGCCCGCGCCGGGCAATGGCCAGAAGATTGACCCCGTAAAGCCGCCGAAGATAAAGGCCTGCCGATGTTTTGCCCGGCAGGGTGGATTCCGTGGTGATCACCGCCTCCATGAGACGGATATCCTTAGACCCCAGGATGGCCCGGCAATCTCCCTTGCATTCGGCCAGCTCCAGCCCCAGTCCGTCCATCAGGGCCTTGAGAGCATCAGGGGCTGCCTCCACCATCAACACATCCCCGGCTTCAAGAATCTCATACCAGGAAGGGGCCGGCGTATGATCATCTCCCCTGGAAAGGCTTACCACCATGGCCTCGGTTTCCTTTTCCATGGCAGAGGTAAGGTGGAAAATGGTCTGTCCCACAAACTTTGACCCTTCAGGAATGATGACCTCGGTGATATAGTTTTCAATTTCAAACAACTCATCCGGCGATGACTGGGCATCCCGTCTGGGGGTCAGGCGCCAGCCAAACAAAGAGATGAAGACCACTCCCGCAAGGGCAACACCCATTCCAACAGGTGCAAAATCAAACATGCTGAATGCGGGCTGGCCTGTTTCAAGCCGGTACAAGGCAATGATAATATTGGGAGGGGTGCCGATCAGGGTAACCAGGCCCCCCAGAAGAGATCCGAACGCCAGGGGCATGAGCAGCAGGGAAGGAGACCGGCCGCTCTGGCGGGACATCCATATGGCCACCGGCATCAGCAGGGCCAGGGCACCCACATTGTTCATCACACTGGAACATACCACGACAATGGCGGCCAGGGCTGACACCTGGGCAGTGGGATTTGTTCCCACCTTTGCCATGTGCCGGGACAACAGGTCCACGGCTCCGGCATTGAACAGTCCTCTGCTGAGTACCAGAACAGCTGCCACCGTGATCACGGCCGGGTGACCGAATCCCATAAACACCTGGTTTCCGGGAACAAGCCCGGTGACACAAACAAGCAAAAGTGCTGCCAGTGCCACCAGATCATACCGGAACTTTCCCCATACAAACAGTACCAGGGTGGCTGACAGAATGGCAAACACCAGTGTTTGATCTGTTGTCATGGCATTTACACCATTTTACCGTCTTTCCAGAAGGGGGACATGGCACGCAGTTTTTCAATGGCAGGCACCATGGTGGCAACGATATGGTCCATCTCCTCTCTGGTGTTGTAATGGGACAGAGAAAAGCGGATGGTGCCGTGGGCGGATTTGAACGGCACTTCCATGGCCAGAAGCACGTGGGAGGGATCCAGGGAACCGGAGGTACAGGCAGATCCGGATGATGCACAGATACCCTCCTTGTCCAGGAGCATGAGGATGGATTCGCCTTCCACAGCATCAAAACCGATGGACAGGGTATTGGGCAGCCGGTTTTCCAGATCGCCGTTGACAGACACGCCCGGGATCTTTTCCAGGAGTTGATCCTGAAGATAATCCCGCAGCTGCCGCACCTCTTTGTCCATGACCGGCAGATGCGCAGCCGCCAGTTCGCAGGCGCGTCCCAGTCCGATGATGGAAACCGTGTTTTCCGTGCCGCCCCGCCGGCCTTTTTCCTGGTGGCCGCCGATCAGATAGGGATGAAACTTCAGCCCCTTTTTCACATACAAAACGCCTATACCCTTGGGGGCGTGTATTTTATGACCGGACAATGCCAGCATATCCACGTTAGCCGCTTTTGCATCTATGGGAATCTTGCCGGCAGCCTGGACCGCATCCGTATGAAAAAGAATTCCTTTTTCCGTCACTTTTTTTGCGATCTCAGGGATGGGAAAGATCACGCCGGTTTCATTGTTGGCCCACATCAAGGACACGACTGCGGTGTTGTCAGACAAACTGTTGTACAGCATGTCCGTGTCCAGGTGCCCTTGTTTATCCACCGGCACGAACACCGCATCATATCCTTTTTTATCCCGCAAAAATTTGAACAGGTTCAAAATGGCCGGGTGCTCCACAGTGGAGGTGATGATCTGTTTCCTGTCCGGATGGGCATTCAGGGCAGAAAATATGGCGCTGTTGTCACTTTCCGTGCCGCAGGAGGTAAACACGATTTCATCGGGGTCTGCGTTTATCAGATCCGCCACCTGCTGTCTGGCCGCCTTGATTTTTTTGCCCACCTGATCCCCGAATGTATGCATGGAAGACGGATTTCCATAAAACTGCCCGAGATAGGGCACCATCTCTTCAATGACCTCATCCGCCACCTTTGTGGTGGCATTGTTGTCCGTATAAATCACTTTCATCAGATTATCCTTTGGCTTTAACAGAGGCGATCACCTCTTCTATCCGGTCCAGGCACTTGCCGCATCCGCCCCCGGCTTTGAGATAATCGGTCACATCCTCGGTGGTTTCCAGATTGTTTTCTTTTACCGCGTCAATGATTTCCAGGTCTGTCACTTCAAAACACTCACACACCAGTTCCCCCGGTTTTTCAAGGATCTGGACCCCTCTGTAGTTTGCAATGGCTTTTTTCAGGGCTGCCTTGCCCATGACAGAACAATGCATTTTCTCTTTGGGCAATCCCCCCAGATAATCTGCAATATCATCATTGGTGACTTTGGCAGCCTCATCCAGGGTCATGCCTTTGATGATCTCAGTGAGCGCGGAAGAGGAGGCAACCGCACTGGCACAGCCGAACGTCATAAATGATGCATCAATGATCCGTTCGTTTTCGTTCACTTTTAAAAAAAGCTTCAATGCATCCCCGCAGTTCAGGGAGCCGGTTTCACCGATGGCATTGGCATCTTCAAGTTCCCCTACGTTCCTGGGGTGCAGAAAGTGCTCTTTTACCTTTTCTGTGTAATCCCACATATATCTTCTCCTTCACCATATTATCCTTGATCAGTGACTTTTATCAATGATCTGATGTCTTGGATTAAAATACTACAGGGTGGTAGATTGTCAAGATCTGTCTGCTGCCCTGTCCATAGTCACAAAAGAACCGGTACCGGCTGGTTGATATGGATATGTTCCAGTGTAATGGCAACATCCCGGGTGATGATTTCCACCCCTTTGTTATGGGCTTGCAGCAGTTTTTGTGCATATACCTTATCTATCATGGCGGCCGGCGCAAACCGGACAGCATCCATGCGCTGGATCAGATAAAAAATTACCCCTCTGTGGCCGGCCGAAACCAGATCCTTCAGTTCATCCAGGTGCTTTTGCCCCCTTTTTGTGACCGCATCCGGAAACATGGCAGTGCCGGTCTCCACCAGGGTACAGTTTTTGATTTCCACATAGCAGCGCCGGTCTGTATCATCTTCCAGGACCAGGTCCAGCCGGGTTCCGCTGCTGGTCTTCACCTCTGAACGCAGGTTTTCGTATCCGCAAAGCTCGGAAACCAGGTGGTTTTCTATGGCTGTTTTCACCAGTTTATTGGGCACAAGGGTGTTGATGCCTATCATGGATTGTTGTGTCCGGATCAACTCCCAGGTGTATTTGAGCTTGCGCCGGGGATTGTCGCTTTGGGACAGCCACACCCGGGACCCTGGGGCCGCACATCCCAGCATGGAACCGGAATTGGGGCAGTGGGCGGTCACAACATTTCCTGTGTCCAGGCGCACATCTGCTAAAAACCTTTTATACCGCCTGATCAGCCGTCCTGCCAGCAGCGGGGGAAGCGCATATCCATTTTCAGCCATTTTTGTCTGTTCCCTTTAAATTCGGTTTACCCTGTCAGTATGATTTGAAGATCCGTCATGTCCATGGTGCGCTGGATACCGAACCGGGTGAGGCAAAAATCATATTTCACCGGATCATGGGGTGCAATCTTCCGAAACCCTTGTGTAATTTCCAGGCAGGCAGCGCGGTCCGGGCTTTTGCGCCGGGTAAATCCCAGCATCTGCCCTGCTGTATACATATGCCGGTCAAGGGGAATGAGCAGCTGGTCCGGCCGAATCTGATGCCATCCCCCCGGATCCACCCGGTCTTTGCGCACCATCCAGCGCAAAAACAGATGGCTGCGCTTGCAGGCACTGGTCTTGGCCGGATCAGCCAGCAGGTGGCCGCATGCCCCTTCAGGATCCAGGTGTTGCACCAGATATTGCAGCCCCGGCAAAACCGTGCCATCCCCCGGACCAGTGCCGGCCATAAAGCATGCCTCCAGAGAACCGTATGCCCGTATGACCCGCTGTATACCCAGAATAAGGGCCGTGATGTGGGCCTGAGTGGCAAACCTGTAGGTAAACCCTGCCAGTCCCCGGCGGATCTCTTTTATTTCGATATCTGCCACCCGGTCCCCGGGGGCCGGTCCCAAAAATGTGAGCACCTTTGCCGCTGCCTGCATGATCATTTCCACCCGGCCGTAGGCCAGGCAGGCTGCCACAAGACCGGCCACCTCCCGGTCCCTGACATCCTTATAATCATAAAGGAACAACAAAGGATCAGGATCCACAAGCGATCTGCGGTTATAGGTTTCATACACCAGTTCCAGTTTCTGTCTTAATCGGACCAGCATGAATGTTTTGTCTCCTGTCATTGCCTGATACATTTTTCCTGTTACACAACACCTGCCGGCGATAGTATGCCTGTTCAAATCAAAATGCAAATTCTGCGCCTGAAATAATCTGTGTCCCCCAGAATTTTACCTTGACTCTTTTTTGTGGATGGGCGTAATATGAAATCTTTGTTTAATCACGCAAATCAAGGAGTTATATACAGATGCTGCAGGAAAAAAAAATCGGGTTCATCGGCAGCGGCAATATGGGAGAAGCCCTGGTATCCGGTCTTGTGCTTTCAAAAGCCACACGGCCTGAAAATATCATCTGCTCGGACATCGACCAGGAACTGCTGGATGCCATTAAAGAGAAATACAAAGTGCATACCACCTGCGATAATCTGGAAGTGATCCGGCGGTCAGATATCATCGTCTATGCCACCAAACCCCAGATTTTAGGGATGGTGCTCAAGGAAACCGCACCAGCGCTTGATGATGAAAAGCTTGTCATCTCCATTGCCGCAGGGGTTCCGCTGGCTGCCATTGCCATAGGGCTGCAAAAAAAACTGCGCCTGATCCGGGCCATGCCCAATATCTGCGCTTTTGTCAAGGAAAGCGCCACCGCCATTGCCGCAGGCGAATATGTAAGGGAAAATGATGTGGCCGAGGCCCGGGCCATCTTCAACTCCGTGGGGAAAACGGTTTTTATCCATGAAAATGTGCTCATGGATGCTTTCACCGGATTGAGCGGCAGCGGCCCTGCCTATATCTTTACCATTGTGGATGCCATGGCAGATGCCGGGGTAAAAATGGGGCTGTCCAGAAAAGATGCCCTGTTTCTGTCCACCCAGACGGTTCTGGGTTCCGCCCGGCTGCTCATGGAATCCAAAGAACACCCGGGCCAGCTCAAGGACCGGGTTGCCTCCCCCGGTGGCACCGCCATTGCCGGCATTCACACCCTGGAACAGGGCGGTTTGCGCACCACCCTTATCAATGCCGTGGAATCTGCCACCAAACGCTCAAAAGAACTGGGCGAAATGATGGTAAAAGATTTTATCGCAAACAATGAAACCGAAAAATAAAAAAACCGGGCACAGCATGCGGTATTTCGCACACTGCGCCCGGTATCTGGCAAGGGAACTTTAAGGAGGCGGTTATGGGTTAAACTTCAAGTTCCTTTTTCAGCCAGTCCCGAACATTTCCTTCCACGGCATATACCCCTTTGTATCTGCCGATCCCCTGCATAAATTCCTTCTCAAGCTGTTTGGGGAGATGAAAGCTTCCCAGCTCTTCAGAATCAAATCCTTTTCTGCGCACCAGCGTCAGCACAGGGGTTTTTTTCCATGTATTGATCACAAAATATACGGTTTCATTGTCATTGTCCCTGGAGTTGTAATATGCCTGGGACCGCAGCGGCCCCCATTCCAGGTGCAGGGCAATGGCTTCTTCAGGGGTCATATCCCAGTCCACTGAATTCAGCAGATTGTAATCTTTTTTTATATCACCGAGTCTCATATCTCCTCCATTTCCAGGTTGGTCATTTTTCCTATAATAATTTAAGAGCAAATTGCATGCCTGGACAGTGAAGGGGGGCAAATTATTTTACCACGAAGAACACGAAGAAATGGCATCTTCATGCTCTTCGTGTTCTTCGTGGTTTTAAAAAAAATCAATGAAATGTAAGGCCATCCGATATTAGTCACAACTTACTCAGGTGATGATACAAAAACGGATCACTGCAACAGATACACTTTTGCATCTGTTGCACTGGCAATGTATCAATAATTTTCACACAGCCGTTCAAACCAGCCTGCCGGGCGGACACAGGCCGGGCATTTGTCTGGTGCGGTTTTCCCGGTATGGATATACCCGCAGCCCAGGCAGCGCCACTGGATCTGCATCTCATCGTGAAAAACCCGCTGGGAGGCGATATTTTCTGCCAAATGCCGGAAGAGTTTTTCATGGTGATTTTCCGCCACAATAATGGCATCAAAGGTATCTGCCGCCCGGACAAACCCTTCCTGCCGGGCGATTTTTGCAAATTCCGCATACATGTCGTTGCCCACATAGGCTTCCAGATCAGCCGAAGACAACAGATTGGCATGGGTATTTTCAATCACCCCTGTGGGAAAGTGCCAGTTGATGGTCAGCTCTCCCCCATTGAAAAATTTGAAAAACCGCAGCGCATGTTCAAATTCCTGGTCAGCGGTTTCATCAAACAATTTGCCGATCTGAATATATCCTTCCTCCCTGGCCCTGTTGGCAAAAAAATTGTACCGGGTCCTGGCCTGGGCCTCGGCTGCAAAGGAGGTGTGCAGGTTCACTGCTGTTTGGCTTTCCCTGAATTTACCCATACAGCACCTGTTTATTCTTCAATGATGATGGCATCGGCACCGCATTCGGCCGCTGCCTGGCGCACCTTGTCCTTGAGGTGTTCCGGGATGGGGTCAACCTGGATGGTGGATACAAGCTGGTCCTCATCATACTTGAATACTTCAGGACAAAGGTCGTTGCAGTTTCTGTCACCCATGCACTGATCGGTAATGGTCACTTTCATGTGTTCCTCCTAAAAGTTAATGTATATTGCGATGGATCCATGCCGGCTTCATTTCCAGGACATGGTTTTTTTCAAGGCCGGTGTGTACAGTATCAATTTATCCTGCTTTTTCAATGGCCTGAAATTTTTTCATAAATTTTGTATCAATATAATCCTTGATTGTAAAGGCAAGCCTGCCGCTGAATACGATCTTTTTTTTCTTGAGAACCCCCTGGCTGCCGCCGAGATTGAACACCAGCAGATAATCCGGTCCAGGGTCAAACGGCATCAGGTCTCTTCCTTCCAGGGCCGCCATGAGGTTATGAAGCAGAACCGGGTTCTGCCGCACTGCATAGACCCCCACCTTGTCCAGAGGGCGCGGCTGAAAGTGGATACAGTCACCGCCTCCGAAAATGTGCGGATCTGCCACGCTTTGCAGGTACCTATTCACCAGCAGGCCCTTGTCCGGCCCCACAGGGAGACGGGATTTTTCAAAAATATCAGAGGGTGTCACCCCTGCTGCCATAAAGGTAAAATCCGTGTCATACTGTTTTTTGGATTCAAGGGTGATATGCGATCTGGTCACCTGCTGTACCCGTGCGTTTTCTAAAATCTGTATCTCTCTTTTTTCCAGAACAGCTTTTACCCGGTCCCGGATTTTATCTGAAAACCGTCCCATGAAACGGGTTGCGCAGAAAATGCGGATTTCCGGCATATATGCCCCGGTTTTTTTGGCCAGCTGCCATACATTGCCTGCCACCTCAGCAGAGGATGGGCCGCCGCCCACCACACTGACCCGGACCTGGCTTCTGCCAAACAATGCCTGCATTTTTTCTGAGGCATCCAGCAGTTTTTCAATGGGTTTGACAGGATAGACATTGTCCGGTTCCTGGTCATCTGCTGTGCCGACACCGGCCATGGACACATAAGACCCGGCATTGCAGGAAAGCACATCATAGTAAACCGTGCGGCCGGACAGGGTATGCACGCTTCGTGTTTCAGGGTCGATACAGGTTGCCCGGTCCTGAATAAACCGGCCGCCCTGGCTTTCCACCACATCCCTGGTGGCAAACCGGATCTGTTCGGGCAGATAGGTTTTTCCCAGCATGCCCGGTCCCATTCCCGAATAATAATGGTAAATGGACGGGCCGATGACCGTGACGGTGCAGCCTTTTTTCACAAACCCTTTGATATTTTCCAGTGTGACCATGTGTGCATGGCCGCCCCCCACCAGTACCAGGTGTTTTTTCATAAGATCCGCTCCGGTTGTTCTTTTTCCCGGCTGTTGATTCACAGGGTGTCCATCAATTCTCCCAGCCGTTCCAGGTGCTGTTTTTCCTCATCTGCGATACCATGGACAATTGCGGCAGAATCGGTATTTTCCAGGCGGACCCCCACCCGCTGATACAGGTCCAGGGCCTGGGCTTCAATGGACATGGCCAGAGATATCACCTCTTTTTCCACAGACAGGTCCGGATCAAACAGTTCCAGATACTGGTCGGTGGTCATTCCACCCTCCACGGCTGATTTTTCCACCATGGCATCAAATTGCTCCCGGGATACAGCAGCTTCAGCCACCCGGACATATGCATCAAAAACCGCATTCTGGTGCTTTACCTCAATGGCAGCCAGTTTCTCAAACAGTGCCCGCACCGCAGGGGTTTGGGCCTTATCAGCCATATCCAGATAGAACCGGCACAGCCCCTTTTCCAGGGAATAGGCCACCGTGAGAAGGTCCTGCGGGGATTCAATGCCGTCAAACAGATCCATGCCGAGTGTCTGTGGCCCCACAGCGGTCTTGCCCTGCCAGGCCTTGATACCGCCGGATACATTATACACCTGTTTGAAGCCTCTGCCTGACAGCATCTGTGCAGCCACCCGGCTGCGCCCGCCCACAGCTCAGTAAACCAGGGTGGGTTTGTCCGGATCCAGTTCAGACACCCGGTCTGAAAGCTGCGGCAAAGGTATGAGCACCGCCCCGGGGATGTGGCTTTCCTGATACTCTGAGGGCTGGCGCACATCCAGGATGGTGATATCCTCCGGGGAGCGGTCTGATATCATTTCCCGGGTTTCTTTGTAATCTGTGGATTTTACCGGGGTTAAAAACTGCATCCATTTCACGGCATATCTCCTTTCTTTTTCACTGGCCCTGCCGCCACAGCGTAGAGCAGGACGCTGCCGGTTTTCAACGCCAGAAGTTCTGCTGCTTCTGTATCATACATGGCACCGACACCGCAGCATCCCAGCCCGAACGCTTCTGCTGCAAGGTAGATACGCTGGCCTGCCCTGCCGGCATGCATCATCACATACCGGTATCCCCTGGATCCCAATGCTGATTCCACAGCACCAAGATCTGCCAGAAACAAAAAATTCACAGCTGCGCGGCTGATCCATGCCTGATCCAGGCAGACCCGGGCCAGCGCGCTTGCCAGGCTGCCTGTGTGCATGCATGCCAGCTGCGATCCATCCCAAGAAAGGCTGTACAATCCGTCTGCCAGACCTTCCATGTTCTGACAGATCATTGCCGGCACAAGAAAGGCTTTTGCCGATACACCTGTCTCTTCAGGAAGATGGTCAGAAAAAATCCCTGAAAAGACCTGCCTGAAAAAAGCCGCCCACACAGAACAGGGCAGCTCTTGAGCAGTAAAATTGCGGCGGGACCGCCTGTGTGTAACTGCACGGCGAAAAGGGACTTCCGGACTAAACCCGGACAGCGGTATGGGTATAACCCCTGAAGGGATATGCTGAAAAACATTATGGCGTTTCTCCGGCACCCGGGGCTGCACAATGGCGGACCCGGCCCTGTAGGCTTTTTCCAATATCTCATACCGGACAGGGGCAAATGGTTCAGGCCCCGGTCCGGCAGGATGAAACGGTTGTGTATCAGGCATATCTTCTTTAACAGTGCCCGAACCCAGAAAAAGGCAGGCCAGAGGCACTTCGCAGGAAACATCCAGGTCCAGGGCCCGGGCCAGGCGCTGGTCATCAAAATCATACCCCACCCGGGCACCAACCCCTTCCGCTTTTGCTGCCAGCATCACCGATTCACTCAGATGGCCGGCATCTAAAAGCAGATACCTGAAGGCCCGTTCCCTGTATTTCCAGGCAGAATTGTAAAAGATACCTGTGATAGCCAGGTATGCGCCTGCACGGTTTTGATCAGGCAGTATGTTTTTCATGTCCAGGGGCCGGGAATTGATTTTGCATAAAAACCCCTGAACCAAGTCACAATAGTACAACCCTGTCTCAATACCCGGCATCTTCTGTACCGACAGATACAGTTGACAAGGGTACAGCCCCCCGGCGGATGGCACGCTCCGGAACAGGACACCCCGGGCCCTGTCTGCCAGGGTCACCCCATAGGACAGGGCCAGAATCCGGGAAACCGTTTTCAGATCCATCGGTGCTTTCGGTTCGATATCCGGCACCTGCCGGGCCAGCACACGACCCACTGGGGCATCCAGGCCTGTCAAAGCCTTATCCCCGCCAGAAGCCTGGTGGATGCCTGCAGCTTTATCCAGAGGAATTCGGCCCTGACAGGCATAGGTTTTAAACGGCACCGGATACCTTGAAAAATCCAGTGAATGGGGGGAAATCCGGTGCCGGACATGGCAGGTCTGATCATGGTACCGGACAGCTGACACAGGGGGATCAGGTGTTATCCGAACCATCATCTTCCTGGACATCTGCTTCCAGTTTCATCATGCACTCATGGCATTCCAGCTCGATATTGGGCACATCGCCATATTTTTTTTTGATCTCCTCTTCCGTCAAATGAGAGGTGCCGGCGCACCCGCACCTGGGACAAGAGGTACTGATTCTATATTTTTTGCCCATCACAACCTCCTTTTCAACTTTTGCCCGAAATTCTCGGATCACTGGGTGTTCCTGCACAATCAGGGGTATAGCAGGAATTGTCCACAAATGAGCAGTCTTTTTTACAGCTCGGACATTTTTCAGGCGGGGTATCCGCCTCAAGGTTGTATCCACATTGGTCACAGATCCAGCTGGTCATAACAGCCTCCTTACATGGTTATGGGTGAACAGGTGTTTGGATCTCCTGGCACACTTTATAAATTAACATACAGTAGAGATATAATCAAAAAACATGCCAGCAGTCACATTTATTGCTGTAGAAAAGAAGATCGTATCTTTATCATACCACAACCCCGGTAATCGTCAAACACAAATATCATGAACATCCCAGGACAACTGCATGTAAATCGGCATGGGAACTTTTTTTATGAATGCCGGCCCTGGAGGCGCCTTTCAGCAGATCTGAAATCCATGGAGGGATCAGGGCAGATCGGCAGGATGCCGCCCCTGGTGGGGGTGCCGCTGTACAAATCATTCCTGGTCGCCGCTGTTCAAGAAATCTCTGGCACCACTTCTCTTTTCAGGTTCCCCTGTGCATGGAGGACCCAGGTCCGGGGTTTCATCCCTGCTCACCGCTGAATTCAAGCACTAGTGCCGGGGGGTTCCTGTGGGTTGAATCCCATTCTGACGTGTTTGCTACATGGAGTTGGGTATGGCGGAGCGTCAAGAACGGCAAACTGTTTGAGGACACACCTGCCCGCAGTTTTTGCCGTTCAGCGCAGCCATGCCCTACTCCATGTCAAACGCGGCAGAGGGTGAAACCCACAGGAACCCCCCGGCACGGGTCACTTACATCAGCCCTGCTGAATATCTGTCAATCCTTGAGTTAATCCGGTACTTATGGTAACGATAAACATATATATTCAAAAACCATATACCAAGGAGATGCGGGCTTGCTTTCAGATATTGAACAATCAAGACTGGCTATATCAAAAGCAACCGACCCAAAGAAAAAATCCCTGTTGGGCCAATTTTTTACACCGGCAACCATTGCGCGATTCATGGCTGAGCTTTTTGACCAAAACAGCCACGATCATTGCCGGTTGCTCGATCCCGGCGCAGGAATCGGCTCTCTTTGTGCTGCTTTTCTGGACAGATGGACGTCCGGCGGCCTCAAATTCAAAGATGTTCATATTGATGTTTTTGAAATAGATCCTTTCTTACAGCCATATTTAATGCAAACGTTAAAAAAATATGAAAACATCCCCGGATTTTCCATGGATATTGGAATTTCCGATTTTATAATAACCGCATCTGAAGGAATATCCGGCAACCTTTTTGTCAAACCCTTTCCCCGGTACACCCATGCCATTTTAAACCCACCCTACAAAAAGATACGAAGTGATTCGAAACACCGTTCAGCCCTGAGACGAGCCGGCATCGAAACAGTAAATCTGTATTCCGCGTTCCTGGCATTGTCGCTTTCTTTGCTCAAACCCCATGGTCAACTTGTTGCCATTGTTCCGCGCAGTTTCTGCAATGGCCCCTATTATCGTCGGTTCCGAAAATTTCTCTTAACCCGGGCCGCCATCAGACAGATCCATTTGTTTTTGTCACGCAACAAAGCATTCAAAGATGATGATGTGCTCCAGGAAAACATCATCATCTGCCTTGAGAAAAATGAAAAAAAAGGGCAGATCAAAATATCCACCTCAACAGATGACAATTTTTATGACTTAACCAGTCAAAAATATCCTTTTGAAAAAATTGTTCGGCCTGATGATCCGGAACAATTCATTCATATTCCAACCTCAACGGCTTTAGGTTCCATCGCTCTGTGCAAAAAAGTTTCCTTTAGCTTATTCGACCTGAAAATCAATATTTCCACCGGCCCGGTAGTCGATTTCCGGGTAAAGGAACACTTACGAAAAATGCCGGTTCCAGGTACTGTCCCATTGCTCTATCCTGTCCATTTTAACAGTAAAGGCATTGAGTGGCCTAAACCGGACATAAAGAAACCAAATGCGATTCAACACAACAATGAAACTGAAAAATGGCTTTTCCCAAATGATTTCTATTGTGTGGTCCGCCGTTTTTCATCAAAAGAAGAAAAAAGAAGAATCGTGGCAAACGTTGTCAATCCGGATAATTTTCCCGGTATGCCGTCACTGGGTTTTGAAAACCATCTAAATGTCTTTCATGCCAAAAAACAGGGGCTGCCCAAAAACCTGGCTTATGGCATCATGGTATTTTTAAATTCGACAGCAGTTGATGATTTTTTCAGAACCTTTAATGGCCATACCCAGGTTAACGCGGCCGATCTTAAACAAATAAAATATCCGAGCCTTGAGGTTCTGATCATGCTTGGCAAATGGTCGTTAAACCAGTTGGAACTAACCCAGGAAATGATTGATGAAAAACTGGAGACCATTACTACATGACCAAAAAAGAAAAGCATCTCAAAGCAGCCCACAAAATCCTTATTACCCTGGGAATGCCCCGGGCTCAGCAGAACGAGCGTTCCGCATTATGTTTGCTTGCATTGTTGAACCTCACCCCGGGAAAACCATGGTCAAAAGCTGAAAATCCCTTATTGGGCATCACACCGATAATGGATTGGATCCGAAAAAACTACCAGAAAAACTACGCGCCCAACTCACGGGAAACAATACGCCGCCAGACCATACATCAGTTTGTCGATGCCGGAATAGCACTTTATAACCCGGACAAACATGATCGCCCTGTTAACAGTCCCAAAGCTGTTTATCAAATAGCACCGACTACCCTGAGGTTGCTGCAAAGCTTTGGCACGAAAAAATGGCATGGCAATCTGACCGACTACATGGCGGAACGGGAGACACTTATTGCAAGGTATGCCCAGGAACGGGAATTGAATCGTGTGCCCGTGCAAATTTCACCCGGAAAAACAATCACTCTCAGTCCTGGAGAGCACAGTGAGTTAATTCGTTCCATTATCGAAGAATTTGCACCACGCTTTGCCCCAGGAAGTATACTGATCTATGCGGGGGATACCGGAGAAAAATGGGGTTATTTTGACGCTGCCATGCTTGCCGGGTTGAATGTAGATATCGACTCCCACGGCAAAATGCCCGATGTCGTATTACATTATGCCAGAAAAAACTGGCTGCTGTTGGTTGAATCAGTAACCAGTCATGGTCCAATGGATGGGAAACGCCATAGCGAACTGACCCGGTTGTTTGCCGAGGCCAAGGCAGGTCTTGTCTATGTAACTGCTTTCCCAAACCGTGTCACAATGGCCCGTTATCTTGACAACATTGCATGGGAAACCGAAGTATGGGTCGCTGATGCTCCATCACACCTGATCCATTTTGACGGTGAACGATTCCTCGGTCCCTACAAATAAATTGTTAAAGGTTTCATGATGAATTTTTAACGGCGGGAATCCTCCTGTGATATCTTCTTGACGGAACCAGCAGCAAGGGGATGTATCAAACTGTTGAATCCCGGCTGGTTACCCATGTTAAAGACGGTTAAGAATTGCACATTCACATCTTCTGTGGTATGGCATGTTCATCAACCAGAAAAAAAATTGGCATTGCAAGCCTGAACACTTGTTCACAAATGCTGACCAAATAAACAATAAAAGGAGAAAAACCATGGGACTCAAAGAAGAACTTGAAGAAAAAGCAGAGGAGTGTGATGCGCCCGAAGAGTACATTGCCGTTGCCAAAGAGATTGTGGACGGCCTGTCTGACAAGGAATGGGCTGCCGAACTTTTAGAAGAGGGAGCGGAATGGGCGGAAACCTGGGAAGATGCCGTCACCTATGCCAAAGCCTGCCTGGACATCCTGGGGGATGAAGAAGCTGCTGCCGCCCATCTGGATGCAGGCAAAAACCTGTGCACCACAGTGGAGGATTTTCTGGGCCTGGCCGCCGCCGCCCTGGAGATCGACCAGAAGGAAGCAGCCACGGAAATTTACAATGCTGCCGGCACAAAATGTGTCAAAACCGCTGATTTTCTGGAACTGAGCAAAAGTATTTCCACGGTGCTCAATGATGCAGACCTGGCGGAAAAAACCGTTGAAAAAGCCTTTGCAAAATGCAGCAAGACCACAGATTTTGTGGAATTTGCCCAGTCGGTCCTGGAGATGTTTGAAGACAAGGACCGTGCCAGGGCTGTCTATACCAAAGCCATGGAAAAAGCATCCACAGCAGATGATTTTGACATCCTTGCCGCAGGTGCGGTCAAAGACCTGGAAGACAAGGATCTGGCCCGGCAGATCTATGAAAAAGCTTTGGCCTCTCTTTCATCCGGCAATGAAC
>JAIPDY010000017.1 GCA_021737445.1 Desulfotignum sp. | reverse complement strand
ATCCTCATAATACAATGGTGCGGAGTGAACAATATCTGCCAATACCGTGTCCCGGACATAATCTGCGTTTTCATCCTGAAGAATTCTGTCTCTGAACAGTCCGCCGTTTTGTTCTTCAAGGGCATGGTTTCCTCTCAGATAATCGACCATGTCCGAAGATGTGAGTACGGTTTTCTGGGTGGATGACAGATTGTCAAACCGAAATGGAATGCCCTGTGGTATTGTTTGTGAATTATCATATGTGGCAATTTTTCTGCCGGTGTCCCAATAAGATGCATCAGTATTGATAAATCCGTCCAGGACCTCACTGGCAGACCACCTTGGGATGTCTCTTAAAACAGAGCCTGTCTGTTTGTCAACATTATATGCAATGACATCACCTGTCCATCTGGCTGTGGAATAGATGGACTGATACAAGATTAACCCCTCCTGGAGTTCTTCTCCATTAATGGAAACAGAAGCACCTGAACCGATTCTGGCCAGCACATCGGAAATCGCTTTTTGAAGGGCAGTAGTCAGTTCCTGGGGGGTTTTGGCATTCAAATAAAGGCCCCGTCCGTTCACTGCTGCATGCCACAGATCGTCAATGCGTTTTTTATCTGTATTGATGGGACTTGGCCAGGTGGGGTATACCCTATCTTCTGCTACAATATTATACAGATCATAATCATTGGGATCCAGGTTTCCTTCAACACCGAAAGCCACTGTATAGGTCACCATATGCTGCCAGTTGGCGGTGTCATAAAAATTGGTGGGTACATTGTCATCCACATTTGGGGAAAGGTCTTCCTGCCAGAAGTACATGGCCACGTCAGAAAGTGTGTTTATTGCATCATCGCCATATGGTGCCGGCTTGTTTTTGTCCACATTTCCGACCCCGGGAGACTGCCCGTTATACGCACCATCTGTAAACATGATGACAAAATTCTGCTGGCATTCACCAGATTCATCCAGTGATAACGGAGAAATGCTCAAGTCAGGTTCGCTGGGAGTAATGGTTTCATTCACATGAAAATATTGCCCGATTTTCTGCAGCCCTTTTCGAACAGGGGTAGACCCGATGGTATGGGTACCTGGATGATATGAAAACAATTTGTCCAGCAGGTCCTGGGAGTTATTAACACCGTTCACATTAATGGGGAGCACTGGCTGTATGATGTGGCCGTTGATACTCCTGATTCCCACCCTGATCCCCTTAAGCTTGGGGATAACGCTGGCAATGGCCGCAACAGAGGTTGATCTCCTTTTCCTGTAAAAAGAATACCAGTTGGCAAAATTCTGCCGTTCCTGGGCATAGGTCCTGTCTGTTATGACATCATCAGGCGGCGTTGTGGTAAAAACAAGTTCACCGTTTCCCACCCTGCCATCGGTGTCATTGACCTTGTAATAATCTATACTGTTGTCATTGACGATGACAAGATAGGGAGTGGCCTGACTCTGGGACCAGACATAATAATGGGCGTTTTTCACACTAATGCCGTCTATTAAAAAAAATTGCCCACTCAGATCAAAATAATTGGCAGCATAATAGGGATGGGATCTGGGATTGTCCGGATCTGCATTTCCCAGGGCCGTGCTCCAGGGCTTGTAGTCAATCTTGGAATTATAATAGATCACATTATATTCATACCACTGGGATTTCCAATACGCCTGCCTTCCCTCATCATATATCACGTGAGAGTTGGTACCGGTCTTATAAAGATTATCCCCAGGATCTTGAAACAGATATTCATAATCTCTTCCGCCGATGGTAAAAAGTCCCGCATCTTCACTGGTCATGATCTCCCAGTCCATGCTGCCGGAATCATCCAGACCCAGCATCAGGTTGGGAGCGGATGCAGACAGCTGGGCATCCAGAGGGCTGTCTGAAATATCGATACAGGCCAGGTTGGTGGAGTCTGCCCCGTCACAATCCTGGTCTATACCGTCATCAGGTATTTCAAGGGCACCGGGATGAATGGATATTTCATTGTCATTGCAATCCACATTTTCTGAATAGCCGTCACCATCATTATCAGCAATACACACTGCATCTGAGCCGTCACAATCGTTGTCTATACCGTCACCGCAGATGTCAACCGCTCCGGGGCTGATCCCGGCATCATCATCATTACAATCTCCGGTGGCGGCGATCAATTCTGTTTCTATTTTATAGCCGTCCGGCCGGTCACAGGCAATCAGGGTTGTGCCGTCAGAATAGTTATCATTGTCTGCATCCTTGTACCATACCTGTCCGGGAAACTGTTTGCTGTCATTGTCATCACAATCATCACTGTTTTCAACATATCCGCCGGGCATTACAAGGCCGGTTATTGTATTGAACGGATCACCATACCCATCCTGGTCCGCATCCAGATAATATATATTGACGCAGTCTTCTTCCACAGATCCGTCACAATCATTGTCAATATTGTCACCGCAGATTTCAACCGCTCCCGGATGAATGGCGGCATCTGTATCATCACAGTCATTGGTTCCAAGAAGCTCTGACAAAAGGTTATGGGAGTCAGGCCTCTCACAGGAGACCGTGGTGGTGCCGTCGGAATAACCATCACCGTCATTGTCCAGGTACCATATCTGACCGGGAAACTCATCCGGGTTGCTGTCACTGCAGTCTTGACTGTTCTGCACAAAACCGGCCTGGGCAGAGGTTGAAGTCACATTCGGATCACCATATCCGTCACCATCTGCATCCTGATAATAAAGCGCAACACCGCAATTGTATTCAATGGTTTTTGATATATCTTTGTTCCCGGTATCAATTTCAATATAATAACCATCTTCAGATAATATTAAATCCTCATTGGCCGGCATGGCACACCCTGTGGTATCAAGAATATCCGGTATAAACAGGCGATAGGTTTTATTGTTGTCCAGAAACAGGGAGCCGCCTGACTGGATATCACCTATTTTGACAGCTTCCTGCCACAGGGAAAACACGGGATTTGCTCCCTTGGCTTCCTGTGGTTCAACATTGAGTGAAAAATTTACTTTGGCGTTGGCAATACTTGAAAAGCAAAACAAACTGATGAAAATACCACAGTATGGCAGTATTTTTTTTAAACCGGCAGATCTGTTGATTTTACAAAATACCATCTGTATTCTCCTAAGATTTGGATATCCAACTGTCTGTTAATGCCTTTTTTGATAACCGATCTCGATCATTGCTCTGCCGTTATTGGATTCACTGTATCCTCTTACGACATAACCGTATGAATGGGATGTTGCAGTCATGTCCAGAGAGGCGCCGGGCACTATCCCGGTTTGAACAACCGCATACATAAAATCTCCCTGGGGCAGCAGTGGAAAATCAACATCAAAACTTAATTTTGCTGCATTTGTTGTTGTATCCCAGTTGGCGATATCACTCATATCCAGGTTGTCATCTTTTTTTTTCAACCAGACAAAAGAGGAAAATGTTTTGTCGTTTAATTTGTCTTCAGGTGCCAGGTCCAGCTGTTGTACGGCTTCAAGTGCGGCTGATTCCGCCAGATAAAAATTTTCCTGATATATCCGTTCATTGTGGACAATGCTGTTTTCCACGGTGGCGGTATTGATAACCGATACCCCAATTATGGTGAGCACTGCCATGATGATCATCACAAGGACCAGAGCGGATCCATTTTCATTGCCCTGGATGACGGATGATACTTTTTTGATTTTTCTATCGCAGCGTATCATGAATCTTATTTCCTGTTTTTAAAAGACTCCAGGCTGGACCGGATTTTCTCTATGCTGTCATCCTCCTCGTTAATGAGCATGGACTCAATACTGCTCTGGGTGGACAGCAGGTCATCGGTAAATTTCACGGCATTGGCATTTCCCTTTATGGCGGATATATGCATGCTCAAAATGGCGAGAATACCTATTGCCAGTACGGCCAGAGCGATCATAACTTCCAGCAGGCTGAATCCATCCGGATCTTTTTTCTTATATCTTTTTGGCTGACCTAACACGTTTTGACACTGCCTCCTTGACATGGTGATCACAATCCCAGATTTCTGCAATATACCATAGTGGAGACGGATCGGACTGTCCCGGGTATGGTATGGTCCGCGCTGCCGGCATTTGGCCGGGCTGTAATATCAATTTTCACGGCCCGTATGGCCGAAGCTGCCACAGGAGAAGACAGGATTGCACCATCTTTATCCAGGTATGTAAATCCCAGAAACTGAATATTTTCCGCAAGCAGCCTTGGTGCCGCATCACTCGCCCGCTGCCTGCCGATATCATTGTCACCGTCACTGCCGGCATCGTAAAGTTCATAGGATACCGTTGTCAAACTGCCGTCATCCGGATCAATATATGAGAAGGTAAGCGGGCTGCCGGCTGATCCATCCCCTGGGTTCACAATACCTGGTATATCGGACCGCAGGGGATCATAACCTGCCATTCTCAGTTCCCTGGAGATCAGGTATATGGCGGCCCGGATATTCTGCTGCATCTCCACCATCTGGGTCTGGTTCAGTTCAGACTTCTGCTGGCCTGAATAGGAGATAAAAATACCCGCAGTCACAACACTGATCAAGGCCAGAGCCACCATGATTTCGATCAAGGAAAATCCCTGATCAAACCCGGCTTGTTTCATACTGCCATCCATTTTTCTCCTGTTTGGCCGACTGCCCATGCTATTTTTAATTGACCCTGATATGCCCCATAGGGGTAATCTCTATCTCTTTGTTCCGTCCTGCAACATTGGAAAGGGTAATAAAAATTGGATTTGCATTGGTATCCGGGCCGGGATCACGAAATCCCCGGCCGTTAAATCCAACGGCGGCATCTGCCACAATTTCCAGGCCATTCTTGAGATCGGTCTGTGCAATGATCTCTTTGCCTGAACTTTTATCCACAAAAATAATATACATCCCCCCGACCTGGCTTGCCTCCATTGTTGTTTTTGTATTCTCTTTTATGGCCCGAAGTTTCATCATCTGCAGATCTGACACAAGAGCCCGTGCCGCACTTTTGAGGCGAATATCCTGTATCAGGGTGCCCATTCCCGGCATGGCAATGGCAGTGGATATGGATATGATCGCAAGCACCACCATCAGTTCAATAAGGGTTATCCCTGCCTGTCCTGATGTTTTCTGTCTGAATTGTGTCAATGTTATCATCAATAATCACCTTTTGTATATGAGAAAGTGTAAAACAGTTATTCATCCCGGTATATTTTAATGCAAGATCTGTGCAAACGATTCATATTATTGATATAAAACAAAAAAAGACAGAGACCTGCTCCGGCAGTCATACAATTTATACAAATATTGGGTAAAAGATGTAATAAAAACTAAGAATTTAATTACACCATACCGCCTGTCCCGTCAAGGTTGTTTTTCTTTTCGCAGACAGCTTATCAAGGTCAGGTCATCGCTCTGGCTGTTTTTTTGTGAAAACTGCTGTACTGCCCGGGTTATCTGCCGCACCATAACGGCGGGTTCATCTGCATACCGCCTTGCAATCCGCGTAAGGCGGCCCAGTCCGAACAGCTCTGAAACAGTATTTCTGGCTTCAATAATGCCGTCTGTATATAGCAGAATCCCTATGTTCGGTTTTAAACATACACGTGCCGCTTTCCAGACAGCATCCTCCAGAATACCCAGGGGCGGTCCTTTTCTTTCAGACTCCCCCAGCATATGAACACCGGTTTTTTTCATGTGAAGCGGCGCCAGATGGCCGGCATTAACCCAGGATACATGACCTGTGTCTGTCTCCAGAATCATATAGATCATGGTTACGAACATGCCTTGCTGGGATCTTCCACAGAGAATGGTGTTCAATTTTTTAAAAAGATCGGCCGGATCACTGTACAGGGCTGCATGATATTGCAGATCACTGGTCAACCTCGCCATAAAAAGGGCTGCTGCAATGCCTTTGCCTGAAACATCGCCAATGGCAATTCCCAGGCGGTTCCGGGGCAGGTTGAAAAAATGGTAAAAATCACCGCCCACAGCATGGGCAGGCTGACTTAAGGCTGCAAACTCAAAACCGTCCACCTGCGGTACCTGGCCAGGCAGAAAACTTTCCTGAACCTGTCTTGCCAGATCCAGGTCCCTCTCTATGGCCCGTTCCCGGAGATGATGAAGTTCTTCTGATTTAATGTACAGCCGTGCCATCTCAATAGCCAGGGCCATCTGGCTGGCTGCGGTCTGGACGATCTCAACGTATTCGTCTTTAAAATGATCCGGCTCCGGATGCATGAGGGTTATAATGCCAAACAGGGTGTTGTGACGGATAATGGGAACCGCCAGGGCAGATCTCACTGAATAGGGTTCTGACGGTAAAGACAGCCATCTGGAATCGGTTTCGGTATCGTGAATCAGGCCCACATCCAGGTGGGTTTTAACCCATCCGGCAAGTCCCTGGTCAAGAACAGACCCGATCAACCTGGATTTCATATCAATATCCACCTCTCCCCTGGTCAAAAGGCTGTCTGTGACCAGCCCCTGGTCATTGAGGAGAAACAGGCTGCCTATATCTGTTCCCGACAACTGGGCGGTTACCTCAAGGGTGCGCTGCATGGATATTTTGAGCAGTTCCTGGTCTGGTGCTGATCCAGCCATCTCAATGAGCTGTTCAAACAGCTGTCCCTGGGCACGGCAAGCCCTGCTTTCCAGCTTCAGCTGCTGAATTTTTTGTTTCAGAAATCCTGTGGTCTCCACCACTTGAATCATTTCCTTAAATGTTGGTATTATATGAAAAATCTTAAACCGATCTCATTTTTTCAAGCATGACTATCACATTGGCCCGGCATTTCAGGCAGGCAAAATACCACCGGGCATGGGGGGAATCTTTTCCCCGGCCAGCACAAATCCGCCGTCAAGCCGCAGGACACTGCCGGTCATATAAGGAGCATCCTGAATCATGAAAAGACAGGCCTTAACCACATCTTCTATTGTACCGGTACGCCCTGCCAGGGTATGGTTGACAAGCGCCTGTTTTTCACCCGGGGCAAGCACCTGGGTCCACCCCCGGGTACCCTGGGCATGGCGGGTTTCAAACAGGCCCAGCATAAGCTCGTTCACCCGGACATTTGGAGCGCCCATACGTGCCCAGGTTTCCGTAAGGACCTTCACCCCTCTGTTGGCTGCTGCATACGCATCGTTGAACACCAGTGCGGCCGGACCGGACCGTCCGGTAATTGCGGCCACAGAAGACAGATTGATCACCACTGCATCATCAGAGGCCTGAAGCAAAGGGAACACCGAATCAAACACCCAGCGTTTGGCCTTAAGAGTGGTTTCCATCTCCAGATCCCACTGTTCTTCCACATAGGCTCCATGCACCACAGGCCACCCGCCCCGCTCGATGTTATTGATCAAAATGTCCAGTTTGCCATACCGGTCCCGGATAAACCGGGCCACCTGTTCCACCTGATCGATCTGCCGCAGATCTGCTGTAATAATATGGTGTTCCGTTTCGGTGGCAAAAAAATCTGCTTCCATTTGATCAAAAGCATCTTCCCAGTCATGGCGGGTCAGTACAAGCCTGACGCCTTTTTTGGCCAGCGCAATACCGATGCCTTTGCCAATCCCCTTTACAGCCCCCAGCACCAGGGCGATCCTGTTTTCCAGTTTCATGGAATCAACTCTTTTGGGTTTGTTTTAAGGCCATGTCTTGATCATTTAAATATAGCGATTTTGGCATGTTCTGTCACTACCTGATAAGTTACCAGGAATCAGTTGATTTTGCCAGCTTCTTTTTATGAGGTCACCTCACCATATATAGTGGAATAAAAGGTATCAATTCAATATATATTGGCATGACTTCCAAAAACTTAAGCAATTGAAATTTGTGATGGATCTTTTTTTAAAAAATCTTGACAAAAACCACATGTCAGTGCTATTGCCATAGCATTTATGAAAATGCCTGCATTGGTTTGGCCCTTTTTGGAAACGTGCAGGTAGAGGCCTTGAAAAATATCAGTCCAATGGTTGGACCATGGTCTGAATTTGTTATAAAATATTGTTGCACAACGGTATTGTGCTTTTTTGATTAACTTCAAGTATGGAGGTATTTTAAATGCCGACTTTTGTAATCACAGAAAAATGTGACGGCTGTAAAGGCGGGGATAAAACAGCATGTATGTACATCTGCCCGAATGATCTGATGGTTCTGGATCCCAATGAAATGAAAGCGTACAACCAGGAACCGGATCAGTGCTGGGAATGTTATTCCTGTGTAAAAATCTGTCCGTCCCAGGCCATTGAAGTCAGAGGCTACAATGACTTTGTCCCCATGGGAGCATCTGTTGTTCCCATGCTGGGTACCGAAGATGTCATGTGGACCTGTAAGTTCAGAAATGGTGTTGTTAAACGGTTCAAGTTCCCCATCAGGACAACCCCTGAAGGAGAAGCCAATTCCTATGATGATCTCAAGGGCAAGGACTTGAATTCCGGCCTGCTTTCCACCCAGGAAGCAGACGGATATGAATTTCCCACTCCCCAGGAGCTGGCATAATTTTAACCGGTACCAAAACAAAAATTCTGACACTTATAATTTTGGAGGTATATAATGGCATTACCGAACAAACCTGTTGGAGAGCTTAAAGCAGTTAGAGACCCAGAGGTTGATAAAAGAGACGTTGATATTCTGATCATCGGCGGCGGCATGGCTGCCTGTGGAACTGCGTTTGAAATCAAAAAATGGGCAGATGACGGCACAAAAATCCTGCTGTGCGACAAAGCCGCCCTTGAGAGATCAGGTGCTGTTGCCCAGGGTCTGTCCGCCATCAACACCTATATTGGTGAGAACAAAATTGAAGACTATGTACGCATGGTCAGAAACGACCTGATGGGGATCGTCCGTGAAGACCTGATCTATGACCTGGGCCGTCACGTGGATGACTCGGTGCACCTGTTTGAAGAATGGGGTCTGCCTGTCTGGAAGAAAACAGACGACGGCAAAAACATGGACGGCAAAAAAGGGTTGAAACTTGGGTCCCTTAAAGCCGGTGCCACACCGGTCCGTACCGGTAAATGGCAGATCATGATCAATGGTGAATCCTACAAGAGAATCGTTGCTGAAGCCGGTAAAAAAGCCCTTGGTGAAGACAATATCATTGAAAGATGCTTTATTGTTGAACTGCTCAATGACAAGGAAGACCCCAACCGCGTTGCCGGTGCTGTGGGTTTTTCTGTGCGGGAAAACAAAGTCTACATCATTAATGCAAAAACTATTATGGTTGCCTGCGGCGGTGCAGTGAACGTTTACCAGCCCCGCTCTGTTGGAGAGGGAAAGGGCCGTGCATGGTATCCTGTATGGAATGCCGGCTCCACCTACACCATGGCCCTGCGGGCTGGTGCGGAGCTGTCCATGATGGAAAACCGTTTCACCCCGGCCCGTTTTAAAGATGGTTACGGCCCTGTCGGCGCATGGTTCCTGCTGTTCAAGGCCCAGACCGTTAACGGACTTGGTGAAAACTATGCTGCCTCTGACGAAGCCAAGGCTGAGCTGGAAAAATATGCACCTTACGGCACAGCAGCCGTGACCCCCACCTGTCTGAGAAACCATCTCATGATGAAAGAGTACAAAGAAGGCCGCGGGCCCATCATCATGAAAACATCTGATGCCCTGGCAAAACTGGGTGAGACCATGAGCAAAAAAGAGCTCAAGCACCTGGAATCAGAAGCATGGGAAGATTTTCTGGACATGTCTGTTGGTCAGGCTGGTCTGTGGTGTGCCACCAACACCGAACCTGAGAAAAAAGACTCAGAGGTTATGCCCACCGAACCGTATCTGCTGGGATCCCACTCTGGCTGCTGCGGCATCTGGTGCTCAGGTCCGGATGAAGACTGGGTGCCGGCTGACTACAAATGGGGCTACAACAGAATGACGACTGTTCGCGGCCTGTTCACTGCCGGCGACGGTGTCGGCTGCTCCGGACACAAGTTCTCTTCCGGTTCCCATGCAGAAGGCCGTATTGTTGCCAAATCCATGGTGCAGTACCTGAAAGCCGAAGGCGACAAGGTCACCGGTTTTAAAGAAACCGATCAGGAACTGGTGGATTACGTATACAAACCGGTCAGAAATTACCTGGATCACTGTGAATACACCACGGCCCAGGATATCAACCCTAACTACTGCAAACCTGCCGGCATGGCACTGCGCCTCATGAAAATGACCAATGAGTATGGCGGTGGTACCGGTACTTACTACATGACCTCAGGCAAGAATCTTGAAGTACTCATGGACCTGTTTGAAATGTTACGTGAAGACCTTGAGAAGATTGGCGCAGGCGATCTGCATGAACTGATGAGAGCATGGGAGATCACCCACCGTCTTTACACGGTTCAGGCCCATACCCGTCATATCCAGTTCCGTGAAGAATCACGGTATCCTGGTTTCTACTACAGAGGGGATTTCATGGGCCAGAATGATGATGAATGGTTCTGCTTTACCAATTCATCATACAACAAAGAATCCAATGAGTGGACCCTCAAAAAAGTTCCCTACGTTAAGATTATTGCCGACTAGTTTGACATATGATCTGACACGTACATGACTTTGTACATTAACCTCCAGGTGCCTGCAGTTAGGTGCCTGGGGGTTTTTTCAAATTCCAGGTCTTGTTTTTTTGTAAAAAATCAGCTCCTGTCTCCTTTTTTGACCGTCTGCAAAATGCAAGAAACTTTCAATTGCTTTGCCGGTGGTCAAAACAGGAGAGAGGATGACAAAACCCAAATCCTGACGAGATATTACAACCTGGCATTGGCCTTATGAAACAAAAACAATTGAATACAACTCAAATGCACGGAGGGACAGTATGACAACAGATAATTCAGCCCCGGTCAGTGGAAGCATCATGGTGGTTGGTGGGGGAATCAGCGGCCTGACAACCGCCCTGGAAGCTGCCGAAGTGGGGTATGAAGTCTTCCTTATTGAAAAGGAAGCATCCCTTGGCGGAAGAGTGTCCCAGCTGAAACACTACTTCCCTAAACTCTGCCCGCCCACATGCGGACTTGAAATCAATTACAGGCGCATAAAAGACAACAAAAATATCAAGGTGTTCACCATGTCTGAAGTCCAGAACGTGGCAGGCACCCCCGGAGACTATACAGTCACAGTAAAGACAGCACCACGGTATGTCAATGAAAACTGCACTGCCTGCGGCGAATGTGCAAAGGTATGTGAAACTGAGATCTCCAATGAATTCAACTTTGGCATGGACCGGAGAAAAGCCGCCTACCTGCCCCACAACATGGCCTTTCCCATGCGGTATATCATGGACCCGTCCATGGGTACTGATGACAGAGACAAAGTGAAACAAGCCTGTAAGTATGATGCCATTGACTTTGACATGGAAGAAAAAACCATTGATCTCAAAGTGGGGGCTGTTGTATGGAATACCGGCTGGCAGCCCTATGATGCCACCCGGATTGACAACCTGGGATTCGGCCGGTACCAGAACATCATCACCAACATGATGCTGGAAAGAATGGCATCACTGAACGGCCCCACCCAGGGAAAGATTGCAAGACCCTCTGACGACAAGGCACCTGGAACCATTGCCTTTGCCCAGTGCGCAGGCTCCAGGGATGAAAACCATCTGCCCTACTGCTCCTACATCTGCTGCATGGCTTCTTTGAAACATGCCACATATCTGCGTGAACAATATCCGGATGCCAAAATTTACATCTATTATATTGATCTGAGGGCCCCGGGGCTGAAATATGAAAAATTCTATGCCAAACTCAAGGAAGATGAAAATATCTTTTTCATTAAAGGGAAAGTGGCTGAAGTCAGTGAAGAGGAGAGCACCGGCAATATCGACCTGGTGGCTGAAGATACCATCACCGGTGAAAAAATCAGACAGACAGTGGACCTGCTGGTACTGGCCACCGGCATGCAGCCCACTGCGGCCGTTGACAAACCAGCGGCAGACCTGACCTTTGATGCGGATGGGTTTATTATCAATGACTTTTCAAAAGGCGGTATGTTTGCGGCAGGATGCGCCAACAAGCCGGCCGATGTTGTCACTTCTAACCAGAATGCCACCGGCATGGCACTCAAAGCCATTCAGACCCTTGTAAGGAGGTAATATAAACCATGGATAAGAAATACGGCGTATATATCTGCACAGGCTGCGGAATCGGAGATACCCTTGACATGGAAGATCTGGTGGATATTCCTGAAGAAGAGGGCGTAAACTGCACCACCCATCCTTTCCTGTGCTCCAAAGAAGGGGTGGCCCTCATCCAGAAGGATGTGGACGAGGACAAGGTCAATGCCATGGTGATCGGCGCATGTTCCCGCCGGGTCAACTTTGATGTTTTTCGTTTTGACAACTGCCTTGTTGAACGGGTGAATCTGCGGGAAGGCGTGGTATGGCCGCATTCCCGGGAGACATATCCCGCTTTGACCCAGGAAGAAAAAGATGATGAGGAACATTTTGACCGGATCCAGATGAAAGCGGAAGACTATATCAAAATGGGCATGATCCGCCTGGAAAAAGTCAAGCTGCCCGCACCCTATAAACCGGAATCATTTTCCAAAAAAATCCTGGTGCTGGGTGGTGGCGTCACCGGCATGGCAGCGGCTTTGGATGCTGCCAAGACCGGTTATGATGTGACCATTGTCGAAAAAACCGATGCCCTGGGCGGATATGCAGCCAAACTGCGCAGCCAGATGCCGGTATCTGCACCCTTTGAAACCCTGCAGTCTCCGGTGGTGGAAAAAATGATCCAGGAGATTGAAGGATATCCCAGTATTGATGTCAGAACCGGTTGTGAGGTGGCACGGATTGCCGGTCAACCCGGCGAGTTCACTGTGACCTTTAAAAAACCCGGAGAAAGAATCCCCTTTGACGTACCGTTTCCCCTGCCCGAAGAGATGATGGTGGATGAAACCGGCAAAGAGCTGGACCCTGAAGCGGCCCATGCCAAGTTTCTGGAATACAATGAGGGCAGACTTGATATTCTCACACTCGACCCGGATGGAGAACTTTACGGCGCTGTCATTCTGGCAGCAGGGTGGCGGCCTGCTGACATGTCAAAAGAAAATTATGCACACCTGGGACTTGATCTGCCTGACGTGATCACCAACCATGAGTTTGAAATGATTGCCGCCAAAGGAAAAATTGTAAGACCTTCTGACGGTAAAGCGGCCAAAAATGTGGTTTTTATCCAGTCTCCGGGAAAAGATGAAGATGATGCTGATTTTGGTTATGCCGGTTCGGTTACCTCCCAGGTGGCATTAAAACAGGCCCGGTATGTGACCGAAGATTATACAGACGGCAAAGCTTATGTCATCTATCAGCACATGAGAACTCCCGGGCTGCAGGAATATTTTTATAAAAGCATGCAGCAGGAAGACGGGGTTTTCATGACCAAAGGTGCGGTAACAGGCGTGGAAACCCAGGGAGACAGCCTGGCTGTGACTGCTGTAAATACCCTTTTAGGCGAAAACCTGGGTCTGAAGGCGGATATGGTTGTTGTAGCTGCCGGTATGGTCCCCGCCACCAAAGATGACCCGGTGGTCAATCTGGCCTACCGGCAGGGTCCCGGATTCAGAGACAATGATATCTTTGGCCAGTATGCTGACTCCAACTATATATGCTTCCCCTATGAAACCCAGAGAACCGGGATCTACGCTGCCGGTGCCATCCGGCGGGCCATGACCATTGAAGAATCCATTGAAGATGCCTCTGGTGCGGCCCTCAAGGCCATCCAGTGTGTTGAAAGCGCCAACCGTGGCATGGCAGTCCATCCCAGATCCGGAGACATGACCTTTCCGGAATTTTTCTTCCAGAGATGCACCCAGTGCAAACGGTGCACCGTGGAATGCCCCTTTGGTGCCCTGGATGATGATGCAAAAGGCACCCCAAAGGCCAATCCCACCCGGTGCAGACGGTGCGGCACCTGCATGGGGGCCTGCCCGGAACGAATCATCTCCTTTGCCGACTATACCATCGACTCCATCGGTTCCCAGGTCAAGGCGATCGGCGTACCATCGGAAGATGATTTTGATGAGCCGCCCCTGCGGTTCCTAGCGCTGATCTGTGAAAACGATGCGTTCCCGGCTCTGGATATGGTGGGGCTGAACCGCATGGACTACTCTCCTGACGTACGGTTTATACCGGTGCGGTGTCTGGGCTCGGTGAACACCATATGGATCAAGGATGCCCTGGCCCAGGGTATGGACGGTGTTATCCTCATCGGCTGCAAGCACGGAGATGACTACCAGTGCCATTTTGTCAAAGGATCTGAACTGGCTGAGATCCGGGTGAAAAAAATCGGGGATGCCCTGTCCAGCCTGGCCCTGGAAGAGGAACGCGTCGCCTTTGTCGAGGTCGCTATTGATGAATATGACAAACTGCCCAAGATCATCAATGATTTTGTTGAAGAGGTGGATGCCCTTGGTCCCAACCCGTTCAAGGGATTCTAATGTCAGCATACCAAATATATACGGAGGTATCATAATATGACTGAAACATATCTTGCCCAACCTGACCTGGGATTTATAGCCCAGATGCGCGGTCTTGGCGGAGACACCCTGAAAAAATGTTACCAGTGCGCCACCTGTTCTGTGGCCTGCCCCATTGCACCGGAAAACAGCCCTTTTCCCAGAAAGGAGATGATTGCCGCCTCCTGGGGGCTCAAAGACAGGCTTCTTGGCAGTGCTGACATCTGGCTGTGTCACAATTGCGGTGACTGCACTGACATGTGTCCTAGGGGCGCTGCTCCCGGAGATGTGATGGCTGCTGTCCGGGCCGCAGCCATCACGGAATATGCCCAGCCCAAGGCCCTTGCAAAGGCTGTGAATGACCCCAAAAAACTGCCCTGGCTGCTGGGAATTCCGGCTGTCTGGTTTGCCGTTTTGGCCTATATCACCATGGCCCATGAAGATGTGATGACCAAACTGTTCAATGTTTTCGGCATTGCCTGGTCCCATGCCCATGAAGGGGCGGAACATGTCATTGCACAGGCGGATTTCTTTTCCACCTGGTTTGTGGATCTGACCTTTGTGCCCCTTGCCGGGGCTGTGGTCGTGATCTTTTTTCTCAGCCTGAGCCGGTTTGTGGGTGACATTCATGAAAATGCGGTGCAGGAAGGGAAAACCGACAAGAAAAACATTGATGTAAAGGCTT
This sequence comes from Desulfotignum sp., assembly GCA_021737445.1. Taxonomy (GTDB): domain Bacteria; phylum Desulfobacterota; class Desulfobacteria; order Desulfobacterales; family Desulfobacteraceae; genus Desulfotignum. The sequence goes on along the minus strand of JAIPDY010000017.1, from coordinate 9,129 downwards.
TTTTCCAGGCATTAGGCCGGGTGATCCCCCTGATTCTCAAACACAACAGGTTCAATGAGTGCGGAACCAACCAGGAGCGGGCCACCCCCCATATGATGGTGTTGTTTTCCTTTATCGGCCTGGCCATCGTCACCGGTATTTTCTTTATCGTGCTCTATGTATTTCAGACACCAGGCCCCTATTCCCAGCTCAACCCGGTCAAATGGCTTGCCAATATTGCCGGGGTGGCCCTTGTCATCGGCTCCGGGATCATGATCAAAAGCCGGCTGGACAACAAAGACCAGATTACCACCTACAAAGACTGGTATATTTTAGGCGTTGTCTTTTCTGTGGGACTGACCGGCATGCTCACAGAGATGGCCCGTCTGGCGCATCTGGAGTGGATAACCTATGGGTTCTACTACCTGCACCTGATTGCCATCTTTAATCTGTTTGCTTTTCTGCCGTTTTCCAAAATGGCCCATCTTGTGTACAGAACCACAGCCATGGCCTATGCAGAATACGGCAACCGAAAATAAAACCGGTATGATCGTGTAACGCCGGATTCGGCACATGTTGTATTTTAAATGACAAAGAGGCTGATTTTTATCAGCCTCTTTTTTTTAAACCCAGACCCAATCAACCTGCAAGAAAAGGAGATGCAGAATTTTGAACAAAATTGCGGTACTGCCGGGGGACGGCATCGGTCCGGAAATTATGGAACAGGCGGTCAAAGTTCTCAATCGGGCCGGTCAGATGTATGGATTCACCCTTGAATACGAATATGCCCACGTGGGAGGGGCAGCCATTGACAACCTTGGCAGGGCCCTGCCCGATGCCACCCTGGCTTTGTGCAAAGACAGCGATGCCATATTATTTGGGTCTGTGGGCGGCCCCAAATGGGAACATCTTCCCCCTGAACACCAGCCGGAAAGGGGAGCACTGCTGCCTTTGAGAAAACATTTCAATCTGTACTGCAATTTGCGGCCTGCAAAGGTTTTTGCCTCCTTGGCCCATGCATCTCCGCTCCGGCCGGACATAGTACAGGACGGGTTTGACATTCTCTGCGTCCGGGAGTTGACAGGCGGGATCTATTTTGGTGAACCCAAGGGCAGAAAAGGAAAAGGAAAAGATGAATATGCCTTTGATACCATGGTATACGCCAGGTATGAAATTGAGCGTATTGCAAAAATGGCCTTTGAGGCAGCCAGGATGCGGGCAAAGAAAGTGACTTCCGTTGACAAGGCAAATGTATTGTTTTCCATGGTGTTGTGGCGGGAAACCGTTACCAGAATTGCCAAAGATTATCCCGATGTCACTGTAAACCATATGTATGTTGACAATGCTGCCATGCAGCTGGTCAAAGATCCACATCAGTTTGATGTGCTTTTGTGCGGTAATATGTTCGGGGATATCATTTCCGATGAATGCGCCATGATCACAGGCTCCATGGGATTGCTGGCCTCTGCCAGCCTGAATGAAAAAAAATTCGGCCTGTATGAGCCTGCAGGCGGATCTGCCCCGGACATTGCAGGCAAAGGCATTGCCAACCCCATTGCCCAGATTCTGTCCGGTGCCATGATGCTCAAGTACACATTCGGCCATACAGCTGCGGCTGACGCCATTGAAAACGCTGTTGCCCGTGTACTGGAGCAGCAGATACTGACAGCGGATCTGGCCGGGAAAAACGTGACACCGGTAAACACATCCGGCATGGGAGATGCAGTTTTACACGCCCTTGCAGCTGCTGCCTGATTTCCAGCCTTTCCATCTCACACCATAAAAAAAACCAGGGATTCAGCCGACAACTGAATCCCTGGTTTTTTTTATGGTGGCGGGAGTGACGAGACTCGAACTCGCGGCCTCTTGCGTGACAGGCAAGCGTTCTAACCAACTGAACTACACCCCCGTTTTCTGCAGCTTTCTGGTGGGCGATGCAGGGCTTGAACCTGCGACTTCAACCTTGTAAGGGTTGCACTCTCCCAACTGAGTTAATCGCCCAAAAAACAGAAGAACTTATATCAACATTAAAAATAGGTGTCAAGCAGATTTTGCCAAAAAAGGTTTTTTTACAGATTATGGTGAATTACAGACGGATAATTACGTAACCACCTTGCAAGGCACAGTTTTAAATGGTATATAAAATCAAAGCGACAAATTATGTAAATGATGTTAATCTGATAAAACGTGATGCCGGGCATTTTCCTGTTTTGTGTTGATCAATCACACGCAAATTGAAAAATCCCAAACCCGTTCTCATCATCAGCAATACAAGTTTTACCAAGGAGCCTTGTGATTATGGAACCTGTGGCAGGATATCTGGAAATAATGGACAAAGGATTTGGATTTTTGCGGGAGATCGATGATAATTTCCAGCCCCGCCCTGAAAACCCTTACGTGCCCAACAGCCTTATCAGGAAATTAAACCTGCGTGAAGGCAGTTTTATTCAAGGATTCGGAGAAAAAAAAGATCCCAGAAACCAGAATCTGGCTTTGATCAGGGTGGAAACCATAAACGGACTGCCTTTTGACGAATTTTCAACAATTCCCATGCTCCAGGACCAGGTGAGCATCAATCCTTATGAACGGTATATTCTGACCCAGAATGATGAAGATGTTGTCGGCAAGGCCTTGGATGTTATTGTTCCCATCGGCATGGGACAGCGGGGGCTGATCATCGCCCCGCCAAAATCGGGAAAAACCTTCATTCTTCGCCATATGGCCAACTCAGTGGTAGCCAACCACCCGGAAGCCCATGTATTTATCTTGCTGGTGGATGAACGGCCTGAAGAGGTTACTGATTTTCAACGGGGACTGGTGGACGCCCATGTGCTGTATTCTTCTGCTGACCAGCAGATCGGCCAGCACATGAGAATGACCCGCCTGGCTATGCACACAGCCATCAGATGTGCCGAAATCGGCCAGGATGCCGTGGTGTTTATTGATTCTCTAACCCGCATGACCCGGGCCTTTAATGCAGACACAGACAGTTTCGGCAAAACCCTGTCCGGCGGTCTGGGGGCCAATGCCATGGAATTTCCCAGAAAAATATTTGGTGCTGCCCGAAAACTCGAGAACGGGGGTTCTTTGACCATTATCGCTACCATTCTGGTGGACACAGGCAGCCGTATGGATGAGGTGATATTTCAGGAATTTAAAGGGACCGGTAACATGGATCTGTTCTTATCCCGGGAATGTGCGGAGCGCAGGATCTGGCCGGCCATCAATATCAACCAGAGCGGTACCAGAAAAGAAGATCTGCTCATGGATCAGAAGGCTTATGAGAAAATCGTTGATATTCGCAGGAAAGTAGCCCCATTGGACGAAATATCAGCCATGACTGCATTTATTTCCCTTCTGGAAGACTTTTAATCTTTTTTTCGGGACTTTCCCAGATCAGCGCATTTTCCAACACCTGGCTCATATCCTCAACAAATACAATTTCCAGCTGTTTTTGAATGGATCTGGGGATCTCCTGAATATCTTTTTTGTTTTCCGATGAGATCACCACCTTCCTGATCCCGTTGGTATGGGCAGCCAGCAACTTTTCCTTGATACCGCCGATGGGCAGAACCCTGCCCCTGAGAGTGATTTCACCGGTCATGGCAAGATTTCTGTATACCGGACGTCCCGTTAAAATGGACACCACCGCTGTGCACATGGCAATTCCTGCAGAGGGTCCATCTTTGGGGATTGCTCCCTCCGGCACATGGATATGAATATCCAGATCTTTGTAGAAATCATCCCTGATACCCAGGTCTTTGCTTCTGGATCTCACATAACTGACCGCAGCCTGGGAAGATTCTTTCATGACATCTCCCAGTTTTCCGGTGACCATTATCCTTCCCTTACCCGGCATGGTGACCGCCTCAATGGTGAGCAGCTCCCCTCCGGCCTGGGTCCAGGCAAGACCTGTGACAATCCCGGTTTTATCTTCCACTTCAAGGGGATTATTGCGAAATTTAGGCTGGCCCAGAAATTTTAAAACAGTTGTGGTGCTGACCTGGTGGCGTTTGCGTTCTTTTGTGCGGACGATCCTGGTGGCGATTTTTCTTATGACCGAAGAGATTTCCCGTTCCAGATTCCTGACACCAGCTTCTCTGGTATAACGTTGAATAATATGCTGGACAGCATTCCCGGAAAATATCACATCCGCTTCATCCAGACCGTTTTCCCGTAACTGTTTGGGGATCAAAAAACCCTTTGCAATCTGCTCTTTTTCATACTCTGTATAACCTGGAATCTGGATGATCTCCATTCTGTCCCGCAGCGGAGCTGGAATATCAAAAAGGGTATTGGCTGTGGTAATGAACAGAATTTCAGACAGGTCATAATCCACTTCCAGATAATGGTCATTGAAGTGTTTATTCTGTTCCGGGTCCAGGGCTTCAAGCAAAGCAGAGGATGGATCACCACGAAAATCAGATGTCATCTTGTCAATCTCATCCAGACAGAAAACCGGATTGTTATACCCTACCTTTTTAAGCGTCTGAATAATCTTACCAGGCATCGCCCCCACATAGGTCCGGCGGTGCCCCCGAATTTCTGCCTCGTCCCGGACTCCTCCCAGAGAAATTCTTGCAAAGGATCTTCCGGTTGCAGATGCAACAGACCGGGCCAAAGAGGTTTTGCCCACCCCGGGGGGCCCCACCATACAGAGAATAGGCCCTTTGATTTTTTTCACCAGTATCTGTACCGCCAGATATTCCAGAATCCTTTCCTTGGGTTTTTTTAACCCATAATGATCCTGATCCAATATTTTTTCAGCTTTTTCAAGATCATTTTTGGCTCGGTTTTTTCTGAACCATGGTAAAGTGATCAGCCAGTCAATATAATTTCTGATCACCGTGGCTTCTGAGGACATGGGAGGCATCATCTTGAGTTTTTCCAGTTCCCGCCGCACCACACCGGCTGCCTCTTTGGGCATGCGTTTTTTGCGGATGCGCGTTTCAAGCTCTGCAAATTCACTGGATTCACCGTCTTCTCCCATCTCTTTTTTGATGGCCCGCATCTGCTCTGTGAGATAATGGCGCTTTTGCAGTTTTTCCATCTGCTCTTTCACACGGCCTTTGATTTTCTGGGACATGGAAAAGACTTCGGTTTCCTGTTCAATCAACTTGAGCAGCAGAAAAAACCTTTCTTCAATATCTTTGCATTCCAGCAGCTTCTGTTTATCAAACACCTTGAAAGGCAGTTGAGCGGCAATGGCATCTGCATACCGGGAAGGATACTGCTCCAGGACCGCCAGGTTTTTGAAAAAGCTCTTGGAAGCCGCTCCGGACAGATTGCAATAATGCTGAAAGGCTTCTAAAACAGTTCCCAAAGCAGCTTTGGATACGGTTTCGGGCATAGGGGTCTCTTCCACCAGGACATAGTCCACTGTTAAAAACCCGCTTTCGTCACTCAATTTAAGAATATTACCCCGGCGGCGCCCTTCAACCAGGGCCTTAACCGTGCCGTCAGGCAGTCGCAGCAGCTGCGTAATTTTTGCTTCGGTCCCCACCTGAAAAATATCCTGGATGGTGGGTTTGAGGACCTCGGGGTCCTTCTGGGTGGTAAGAAATATTTTTTTATCCGCAGCCATGGCTTCTGAAAGGGATTTGATGGATTTTTCCCTTCCCACAAACACCGAGGTGGTGACAAACGGAAAAAGCACCATATCCCGCAAAGGAACCAGTGGTAATGTTTTTTTGATACGTTCTGAGCCGTCCTGGTTGAAAAGTCTGGAAATATTGATCATTTAACTCTCGATCTTTTTATCAGGCCTGTTTTTTGGATTGTTCATACAAAAGGATAGGAGGCTCATTTTTCAAAACCACCTCTTCACCCACAACACATTCTCTGACATCCTCTTTTGACGGAATTTCATACATGATATCCAGCATGGTTTTTTCCATGATGGCCCGCAGTCCCCTGGCACCGGATTTTCTTGCCACAGCTTCTCTTGCCATGGCTTCAAGGGCTTCATCCGTAAACTGAAGTGCCACTCCCTCAACCTTGAACAGTTCCTGGTATTGTTTTACAAGAGCATTTTTGGGTTCTGTCAGGATCTTGACCAAAGAAGATTTAGAGAGTTCTCCAATCGTGGTAATAATGGGCAAACGGCCCAGAAATTCCGGAATCAAACCGAATTTAATCAGATCTTCCGGTTTGAGCTGTTCCAGCAGGGTGCCGATATTCACTTGTTTTTTATCGGTAATCTTTGCACCAAAGCCCATGGTTTTCTGGCTTATCCGCTGCTCAACAATTTTTTCCAGACCGGTGAATGTCCCGCCGCAGATAAAAAGAATATTGGCGGTATCCACCTTGACATAATCCTGCTGGGGATGTTTTCTCCCGCCTTTGGGCGGAATGCTGGCAACTGTTCCTTCAATGATTTTCAACAGGGCCTGCTGGACTCCCTCTCCGGAAACATCCCGGGTAATGGAGGGGTTGTCACCCCGCTGTGATATTTTATCGATTTCATCAATATAAATAATCCCTCTTTGGGCCCGTTCTATATCATAGTCGGCATTCTGCACCAGGGATAATATGATATTTTCAACATCCTCTCCCACATACCCGGCTTCGGTCAGGGCTGTGGCATCAGCAATGGCAAAAGGAACATCCAGAAATCTGGCAAGGGTCTGGGCCAGCAATGTTTTACCACACCCGGTAGGGCCGATGATCAAAATATTGCTTTTCTGAATTTCCACATCATCAGCGCTTTTTTCCAGGCGTGAGGTCAGCCTTTTATAATGATTGTAGACTGCAACAGAAAGCACTTTTTTAGCCGCATCCTGTTCAATCACATATGAATCCAGCAACGCCTTGATCTGTTTAGGGACCAGAAATTCTCTGGCACTTTCTGTTTCAGCCGCTTTTTCCTTTTCTTCATCCTCGATTATTTCACCGCAAAGTTTGATGCATTCATTGCAGATATAAACACTGGGACCTGCAATCAGTTTCTGAACCTCTTTTTGATTTTTCCCGCAAAAAGAGCAGAAAAACTGATCATTGGTATCATCTTTCTTGGCCATGTTTTTGGACTCCTTTGAAGCTGGCTTAGGCTTTTTCTTCCAATTGGCTTCTGTCAGCAACCACCCGGTCAACGATACCATAGGTTTTTGCTTCATCGCCGGACATAAAAAAATCCCGGTCCGTGTCCTTGGCAATTTTATCTATTTTCTGGCCGGTATGGGCTGCCAGAATTTCATTCAAGGTATCTTTCATCCGCAAAATTTCAGTGGCCTGAATTTTTATATCCGCAGCCTGTCCCTGGGCACCTCCCAGCGGTTGATGAATCATAATCCTTGCATTGGGCAGTGCAAATCGCTTTTCCCGGGCCCCGGCAGCAAGAAGCAGAGCCCCCATGCTGGCGGCCTGACCGATGCACACGGTTGCCACATCCGGCTTGATATACTGCATGGTATCGTAAACAGCCAGACCGGCTGTCACCACTCCGCCAGGAGAATTGATATAAAAACTGATATCTTTTTCAGGATCTTCCGATTCCAGAAACAGTAACTGGGCCACAATGAGATTGGCGATTTCACTGTCAATGGCAGAACCTAAAAATATAATCCTATCCTTTAACAGGCGTGAATAAATATCATAGGCCCGCTCTCCTCTGTTGCTTTGTTCAACCACCATTGGAACTAGAGGCACAATAAAACTCCTTGTTTATCTTTATTTATTTTTTGTATCATGCTTTGTCAGTTTCCGGAATGTTTTGGGTTTCATCATCCGGATCTTTTTCGGTCACCTGGCTGTTTTTAATTATAAGGTCAATGGCCTTTTTTTCAAGTTGTGTATGCCTGTAGTATTCCAACTGTTTGGGATCCATCTTAAAAAAATTTTTTATAGCATCCACGGTGGCATTCATTCCTTTTGCCATCTCTTCCAGACTTTTTTCCATTTCCTCCTCGGTGAGGTCCAGTTCTTCCTGGGTGATAATCCTCTCCAGGATCAAATGACGTCTGGCCTGTTTTTCAGCCACATCCCGGTACCGGTCATAAAGGATCTCCCGGCTCAGGCCCTCTTGTTCAAGACTGGTATTATTGGCGGCATAGGCCTGTTCCGCCTCGCTGACAATACCGTTGAGTTCTGCTTCAATCATTGCCTCAGGCACTTCAAATGTATATTTTTCCAGCAGATGCACAAACACCTGTTCACTGAGTTCATGTTGTATCCGCTGTTCATACCCTTTTTCCAGATTGTCCCGGATAGAGTCCTTGACCTGTTCAAGGGTTTCATATTTGCCAAGATCCTTGACCAGATCATCATTAATTTCGGGCAAAATCTCCTCCTGGATCTCTTTGAGGGTGACCTTGTATACAATCGTTTTGCCCTTCAGGTTTTCATCCGGGTGATCTTCAGGATAGGCAACATCAACCTCAAGATCCTGAACCGGAATACTGCCGATCAGTTTTTCGGAGAATTCGTCGGGCAAAGCCCCCCGACCGATGCCATACAGATAATTTTCAATCTTCGGGGTATGCTCGTAAGGTTCATTATCCAAAAATCCCTGGTAATCGATCAGCACAAAGTCAGTTTCTGCTACCGCACGTTTTTCTGTCACAGCCTGCTTTTTAGCCATATTCTTCTGAATCATGTGAATCTGGTTGTCGATCTCGGCATCAGAAACCACATACCGGTTTTTCTCAAGTGTGATCCCCTTGAAATCGATATCTCCAAGTTCAGGTTTCACCTCAACAGTGATATCAAAAGCATAGGCAGCATCTGGAACAAGATCCGGTGGATCCATCTGGGGTCCGCCCACAATGTTCAGATTATGTTCCTGAATAGCTTCAATAAATGAATCCTGGATCAGGCGGGGAGCCACATCTGCATGGACTTCTTTGGAAAACCGGTTTTCAAGCACCTTTCTGGGAATTTTGCCTTTTCTGAATCCCTTAATATCTGCCTTTTTTTTCAGGTCATTATATGCTTTGTTGAGTTCTTTTACAACTTTTTCCCTGGGGATCTCAAAAGAAAGTACTTTTTGAACACTGCTCTTATCTTCGATTTTTACCTGCATGTTTTTGTCCTGTTAAATTCCATTAATAGTGAACCACCAAAATAGTGCGCCAGTTGCAAACAATTTGCATCAAAAATCTGATAAAGACCATATATATCAGATTATATTACATAAAAATATTTAATAAAGTT
>JAIPDY010000016.1 GCA_021737445.1 Desulfotignum sp. | reverse complement strand
ACCTTATCGGTGACAAACAGATCAGCATAGGCTGTGTACAAAAGGGCTGCCGTGGTGAGCATATCTTTATCCTCCGGGTCCTGGCTGATGAGGCTGTCGATCATGAGCAGATAGGCCGGGGCGCCGGCTTCCACCATGGCAGGATCATCATTGTTCACAATGGTGTCGGACAGGTGGCCCATCATCTTTGATGAGACGGAACATCCGGAAACAATGAAAACAGCTGTCAAGACAGCTGCCAACCGGATGAGAAGAAAGTTGCCTGAGGCGGTGGCGGCAAAGGATTTCATGTCTGGGTAACTTCCTATACGCCCTGGTCAAGCATGGCATCCACCACCTTGACAAATCCGGCGATATTGGCACCTGCCAGGTAGTTGCCGGGTTGTCCGTATTCTTCTGCCGCATCCAGACAGATTGCATGGATATTTTTCATAATGGCCTTCAACCGGTCATCCACCTCCTGCCTGGGCCAGTTCAACCGCATGCTGTTCTGGGCCATTTCAAGCCCGGACACTGCCACGCCTCCGGCATTGGCAGCCTTACCCGGCCCATAGAGAATTTTTTCATCAAGAAAGATCTCCACAGCATCTGTGCTGCAGGGCATGTCCGCTCCTTCACATACCAGGGACACCCTGTTTTTTATCAGGTTTTGGGCATCTTTGCCGGTGAGTTCATTCTGGGTGGCGCAGGGAAAGGCACATTGTGCCGGAATATCCCACATGGGCTGGTGGTCCAGGGTGGCATTTCGCTCCACATACACGGCATCGGAATATTTGTTTATATATTCCATTATGCGGCCCCGCCTGAAATTTTTCAGCCGCTTGATATAATCCAGTTTGCCTGCGTCAATGCCCTCTTCATCATAAATATAGCCTGAAGAATCCGACATGGTAAGCACCTTCGCGCCCATCTCGATGAGCTTTTCCGCCGTATGCTGGGCCACATTGCCCGCACCTGAGATGAGGCATTTTTTCCCTTCCAGGGTCTGGTTTCGGGTGGCCAGCATCCGGGCCGCAAAATAGACAGTGCCGTATCCGGTAGCTTCGGGCCGGATCAGGCTGCCCCCCAGGGTCAGGCTTTTTCCGGTGACAATGCCGGCAAACTCTTTGTGTATCTTTTTATACATGCCGAACAGATACCCGATCTCCCTGGCGCCCACACCGATGTCTGCCGTGAGGATATCTTTGTTGTGACCGATATGGGCATGCAGCTCGGTCATGAAGCTCTGGCAGAAGCGCATGACTTCCCTGTCGGATCTGCCTTTGGGCTCAAAATCTGCCCCGCCGCATGCCCCGCCCATATTCATGGTGGTCAATGCATTCTTGAACACCTGTTCAAAGGCCAGAAACTTCATGATGCTCAGGCTGACAGAGGGGTGAAACCGCAATCCCCCCACATAGGGGCCGATGGCGCTGTTCATGCCCACCCGGAATCCCCGGTTTATCTGTACCTGGTCCTGGTCATCCACCCAGGGTACGCAGAAGATGAATACTTTTTCCGGTTCGGTGATCCGTTTGAGAATGGCTTCCCGGCGGTATTCCGGATGCCTGTCGATCAATGTTTGGACAGAGGCGGTCACGGTTTCCACCGCCTGGTGAAACTCATGTTCACCAGGATTTTTTGTCTTTATAAAAGACAGCATATCAGACATGGTACCCTCCTGTTTTTTCACGCGTCAATGATCTGCATGGCCTCGTTGCGATAGGCATCCATGACATAGGCAATATTGGTGATTTTGGCACACTCCTCGGTCAGAGCAAAGATATCTTTGCGGCTGATATGGGGGACAGCCCAGTTTCTGGATCCGGCCATGATCTGCTGGAGCCCCACCTTGATTTTGTCCACTGCACTGAAGATGCCGATGGCGCCCAGGGGCAGATCTTTTGCCGCATCCCCATATTTTTCCTTGAGCACCTCGTAATTCATGAATATTTCCTCTTTGGTGGTACCATACCTGGATACAGTGGACGGCAGCCCCCCATCTTCGTTTCTCAGCCAGCGCTCCGCGTTTTTGCCCACCATGCCCGGAATCATCAGGGCCCGGCCCATGCAGACGGCCTTGCAGTACGGAGCTCCCAGGGCCAGGGCCTTGAACACATGGTCTTCCGAGGAAAATCCGCCGGCAAAGGCAATATCCGGTACTGGCAGGCCGCGTTTGTCTAAGCGTTCACACAGTTCATAGGCCATGGCATGCAGGTAAATGGCGGGGATTCCCCATTCGGTCATCATCCGCCACGGACTCATGCCGGTGCCGCCCGGTGCCCCGTCAATGGTGAGCAGATCGATTTTGGCCTCACTGGACCATTTGATGGCCATGGCCAGTTCCCGCATGGGATATGCCCCTGTTTTCAAGGTGATCCGTCTGGCCCCCAGCTGCCGCAGCCGGTCCACCTCTTTCATGAACCCTTCCTGGTCAATGAATCCCAGCCGGGAATGGCGTTCAAACTGCTTTAACGGCCCGGCTTTGAAAGATGCCTGATGGGCCGGCATCTCCGGGTCCGGGGTGACGATATAGCCCCTTTTTTTCAGCTCAATGGCCCGTTCCAGGGAGTTGACCTTGATTTCACCGCCAATGCATTTGGCCCCCTGCCCCCATTTGAGTTCAATGGTTTCCACCCCCAGTTTTTCAATGACATACTCGGCCACGCCGTTGCGGGTGTCTTCCACGTTCATCTGTACCAGGATGTCCCCGTATCCTTCGTGGAACCGCCGGTATTCCGTGACCCGCCGGTCCATTTCCGGGGATTTTGTCACCCTGCCGTTGTTGTCCAGTTCCAGTGCAGGATCGATGCCGCAGACATTTTCACCGCACACAAGGGTGATGCCGGAGATGGCAGCCCCTATGGCAAAATGCTCCCAGTTTTTCCGGGCAATATCGGTACTGCCCAAAGCCCCGGTGAATATGGGCACCTTCATTTTCACCTTGTCGGTCACCCCGTATTGGGTTTCGGTGTTTACAGCAGGAAACGTAGCTTTGTCCGGGTCCGGTGCAATACCTTTGGCCCCCAGGGCATATCCCATGATATTCAGATGGGAGTAATCCACAGGATAATCCTTGTCCGCACCGGCGGTGACGCTGCCGAATGGTTCGGGGTACAAAAGTTCCCTTCCCCTGAAGGTGGCGTGGAACAGGTCGCAGTTGCCTTTGCACCCATCAATGCACCGGCTGCAGATACCTGACTGCGGTGCAATATTCCTGGACCGGTTTTTTGTCTGCAGGGCATCATTGGCATTGGGCTTTTGTAGATTCATGTTTCCTCCTGATTCAATGATCTGTGTGAACGCAGCTTACATTGTGTTGCACTGTATTGAAAACTGAATTTGTTTAATCCAGTCTGCCTTTTAACAAATCTCCCAGGCCGGCAAAAGGACTGGTGCCGCCCCCTTTGTCTGTATGGGTGTCCGACGGCCCGTCTGCATAGGCATCGGCAACCTGGTCCCGGGAATGCACATTATCATGGCAATAAATGCACAGCAACTCCCAATTGCTGCCGTCCGGCGGATTGTTGTCATGGTTATGGTCCTTGTGGTGCACTGTCAGTTCCTTGAGACGTTTGCCTTCAAACTCCCTGCCGCAATGGCCGCAGATCCAGGGGAAAAGTTTCAGGGCCTTTTCCCGGTAGGTTTTTTCGCGTGCCTGCCGGGTTTTATTCACCTGGGAAAGAATGGAATCTGATTTTTTATCATCTGTCGCAGCCATGGGTGGTTTCCTTTATATTGTAATGACAAATATGAAGATATATGTTTTGTATCCAGATCTCTGGCCATATGGCTAATGTATAAAAAAAATTTACCGGTTTGGCAATCACAGAAATTTGGCATATCCCGGGTTGAAAAATGAAATAATGCGATTGTTTTGTTAAACTCCGGTATTTCATGGTATACTGACCAGGTAATTGCGGTATGAGATCTGAGAGGACAAATATCCATGGGAAAATATGTGAAAACTATCTCCAAAAACGGACAAACCTGGCTGATTCTGTTTCTGGCCGCAGCAATCCTGTTTGTTTTTTTCAGGACAGGTGCCGTATCCGCAGATGATAAAACCATTCATGTCATCCCTGTGACCGGTACGGTGGAGCCGGGTATGGCAGCTTTCATCAAAAGAAGCGTGGATGAGATTCTGGTCGCCGAGCCGAATGCCCTTATTGTGTTCAAACTGGATTCCTTTGGGGGGCGGGTGGACGCTGCCCTGGAAATCGTGGAGACCCTTTTATCCATTCCCATGGGACAGTCCATATCTTTTGTGGAAAAACGGGCCATATCTGCCGGTGCCCTCATTGCCCTGGCCGGCAATGTCCTGGTCATGAAAAGAAACACCCTGATCGGGGACTGTGCCCCCATCATCCAGACCAGTGAAGGCCAGAAAGAGGTGGGGGAAAAAACCCAGACCGTGCTCCGGGCACAGTTCCGGACTCTGGCCAAGAAAAACAGTTATCCCGAGGTGCTGGCGGAATCCATGGTTACCAAAAGCATGGAGGTCTATCAGGTCACTTTGGATGGAGAAACCGTGTATATGGACAAAGTCAGGTTCAATGATCTCACCGAAGCAGAAAAAGCGCGTATCACAAAAAAAATCACCGTTGTGGCCGAGGGAGAACTGCTGACCATGGATGATGTGGAAGCCCGGAACCTGGGGTTTTCCAGGGCCAGTGTCACAGACATTGACCAGGCACTGGCACATCTGGGGTATGAAAATTATACCCTGGCATACATGACAGAGTCCTGGTCTGAAAGCCTGGTGCGGCTTCTCCAGCCGCTGCTGCCCATCCTCATGCTGGTGGGGCTCGGTGCCCTGTATACGGAAATTAAGGCCCCGGGTTTCGGGATCTTCGGGGTCATCGGCATTGTCTGCTTGGGGCTGGTATTTTTGAACCAGTACCTGGTGGGACTGGCAGATTACACCGAGCTGCTGCTGCTGCTCATCGGCACCCTGCTCATGGCCGTTGAAATCCTGGTGCTGCCCGGGTTCGGTGTGGCAGGCATTGCCGGGATCCTGGTGCTGGGAGCCGGCCTGGTGCTTTCCTTTCAGGGATTTGTGGTGCCGGATCCCAAAATGCCCTGGGAAGGCCGTCTTTTGATCCGGAACCTGGCCCTGGTTGTGGGTGCTTTTGCCGGAGCCCTGGTATTTTCTCTGCTCATGCTCAGATTTGTACTGCCCGGGTTGTCCCGGCTTATAAAAGGCCCGTATCTGGAAGCCACCCTTGGCGAGGCCCTGGTGGGATCGGACGAGGCCGGGTTCGTGGCTGTGGGGCAGTCAGGCATGGCAGTAACCGCATTGCGGCCTTCGGGAAAAATCAGGATCGGACCCCGGAAAATTGACGCCATCACCAGAGGCGAATTTCTGGACCCTGGTACCCCTGTGACCGTGGATGCACTGGAACAGAACCGTGTGGTGGTGAAAGCGGCAGATACAGACACCACGGCATCCGGAAAGGCTGAATCATGACATCCTATATATTGCCTGTATTACTGCAGGTTCTCGGACTGGTGGTCATTGTGGTGGAGATTTTTGTCCCTTCCCTGGGGCTTTTGGCGGCAATGGCTGCCGGGATATTGTTTTATTCCCTTTACCTGGTTTTTACCACCATTTCCTTTACCATGGGCATGGTGTTTCTGGGTGTGGATATTTCTTTGATACCGGTTGTCTTGGTTCTGGGATTCAAGGCCCTGGGTGCCTCTTCTTTGTCTCTGCATAAAAAATTGTCCAGCAAAGAGGGGGTTTCTTCCCAGGCCCCTGATCTGGTATCGTGGAAGGGAAAAAAAGGAGAAGCAATAACGGATTTACGGCCTTCAGGCACGGTCATGATAGAGAAAAAGCGCCTGGATGCGGTAACCGACGGAGAATATGTGGATGCCGGTACACCGGTTGTGGTGACCCTGGTGTCTGGAAACAGAATAGTGGTTGACAAAATCGAATAAGGAGAAGCAGACATGGATTTTATGTACATCCTGATAATTATTGCCGGTGTTATCGGCGTGGCCCTGTTTTATTTTATTTTTGCCTATATAGCCCTGTGGCTGCAAGCATTGGTGTCCGGGGCAAAGGTCGGTCTGATCAATATCATTTTCATGCGGTTTCGGAAGGTACCCCCCAAATTGATTGTGGAATCCAAGATCATGGCGGTGAAAGCCGGCATGGAGATTCCCACGGACAGCCTGGAATCCCATTTTCTGGCCGGCGGGAATGTGTCCCGGGTGATCCAGGCCCTGATTGCCGCAGACAAGGCAAATATCGATCTGACATTTAACCGTGCTGCCGCCATTGACCTGGCCGGTAGAGATGTTCTGGAAGCGGTGCAGATGTCGGTGAATCCCAAAGTCATTGAAACCCCGCTGGTTGCAGCCATGGCCAAGGACGGCATCCAGTTGAAAGCGATTTCAAGGGTCACGGTCCGGGCCAATATTGACCGCCTGGTGGGCGGGGCCGGTGCTGAAACCATCCTGGCACGGGTGGGAGAAGGCATAGTCACCACCATCGGATCTGCCGAGACCCATAAAAAGGTGCTGGAAAACCCGGATATGATTTCCAAGACTGTCCTCAAAAAAGGCCTGGATGCCGGCACAGCCTATGAAATTCTGTCCATCGATATTGCGGATGTGGATGTGGGCAAAAACATCGGAGCGGAACTGGAAACCGACCGGGCCGAGGCAGACAAGAAAATTGCCCAGGCCAAGGCAGAGGAAAAACGGGCCATGGCATTTGCAACGGAACAGGAGATGCGGGCACGGGTCCAGGAGATGCAGGCCAAGGTGGTGGAGGCGGAAGCCCAGGTGCCCCTGGCCATGGCAGAAGCCTTCAGAAGCGGCAACCTTGGTATCATGGATTATTACAAAATGAAGAATGTGGCAGCTGATACAAAGATGCGGGAGCAGATCTCCAAGGGTGAAACAGACACCACCCAGAGGGATCAGAATACGTAAATCATTACTTCAGTGATTCCCAGGGGTGTAGTCTCTCTGGGAATCACTGCCCCACAAGGAGTGCCATGGAACTGGAAACCCTGATAAATATCGGCCTGGTTTTTTTATTCCTTTTTATTACCATCATTTCTAAAAGCCTGAAAAGGTCAAAGAAAAAAAAGGCCCGGGTACAGGAAAAGCAGACGGCCAAACCGATGATGTTTTCTTTTTTCCATAAGATAAAAGATCAGATACAGCAGTCATTACAGGAACTGGAAAAACAGGCCAGACAGGAACAGGCAAAACAAAAAAAGGAAAAACAGGGATCTGACGTAACCTTCTGGGATGAACTGGCCGATGAGGGGCTGATCCTGGAGGAGGAAACACCGCCTGATGCGGAACCGGCCCGGGCATCGGTTGACACCAAAGAAAAAGACCGATCCCAAAAAAAACCTGATGACATCCGGACATCTGAAAAAAAAGCCTTAAAAGAAGAGGTGCCTCCCCCCACCATTCACCCCTATGGCAGGCGCCCCAGCCTGCGCCAGGCCGTTATCTGGTCGGAAATCATCGGCAAACCCGCGGCCCTGCGGAAGGATCATTCTGATTTTATCATATAGATTTTGAATATCTTTTCATGGGAGATATATTTTTTGCGGGCCGGGTCTTCCAGATACAGCCGGATGGCATTGACCCTGTGCAGAATCTCCGATTCCGCCCGCTGGCGCATCAATAATTTTGTGTGGATGATCTCTTCTTTTAAATAGGAAGTCTTCGGTGTGTCATAGTATTTTTCGGTCTTGTATTTGATGCGCCTGGCGATGAGCTCTTCTCTCATATCATTGTGGGCCTTGTCCAGAAACAGCACCTCAGGCATGAGATCGGCAAAATGGGTTACGGCAATGATGTCCTTTTGCCTGAGCCAGTACCCCATGAGAAATTCAGGTTCAAGATCCTTGTAATTTTGCAGCGGCATATACATGCGCCGCAGGTGCAAAAGCACTTTTTCGGTTTTTTTTCTGTGGCCGCCGATGATGACAGACCCCCCGACCTCATCTTTTCTCACCCCCTTGGTCCAGGGGGCCCCGGTGATACCGAAATCGATGCACAAAGGGATCTGCAGCAGTGCGGACAGGGTATTCAAAGCCAGGGCATACCCGGCAGAAGGACCGCCGACGCTGTATGAGGCGGACAAAAGCTGGTGGTGGATGGAATACTGCTTGAGAAAATCGCCGAACAGCCAGGGAATGCTGATATCCGGAGACAACTGCTGGATATAGTTTTTCACCATGGTCAAAGCTTCCTGTGCGGACTGGCGGGTCATCTGCACGGCCATATCCAGCTGGGCCGCATTGGGAGCGGGTGAAGACACCGCACCTGTCACGATGATGGGATATCGCTCCACCCGTCCGGTCAGGCTGGTGGCAATGGGCAGCAGCATGCCGGTCATGTCATTGGCGCCTGCGCCGATGATGAACCCCACCTGGGGCTCTTTGCTCAGCTCGGTTTCAAGAAATTCATTGAGCTGAACAGCGCCTTTGCGCACCGGGCTCTGGGAAATTTCCCGCCGGGCTGATTCCAGGTGGGCCTCCACCAGGGGATAGTCTGTTTCTTTGGTGATGTGGTTCACATTTTCCAGGATCTGTCCATAGTGGCTCACAAAGTTTTTCAAATCGTTTTTAATGTTTGATTTGAGCAGGGGCGGGGCCTTGACTGTATCCAGAATGCCCAGAACAGTTTTGAAATTCAATTTGACAAATTCATATTTTTCCCCTTTGGTGGATTTGGTGAGCTGCCGCAGCTTGAGCAGCACTTTGAATTCCGTGGTGCACAGGGCAATGGCTTTTTCAGTGAAAGATGTGTAATCCGCCGGGGTGTTGCAGATGCCCTGGGCAGTCTCAATGATTTTTTCCACATCCACTTCCCTGCGGTGGGGCACTGTTTCAAACTGCTTTGAGATGATGTCAAAGATATCCTTTTGCCGCATATGCCCTGTTATTTCAAGGGCTTTGAGGCGTTTGGAACGGATCAAAGCAGGGTCCAGAATATCCAGCCGGTTGGTGGTGAGCACAGTGAAAACCTTGTTCAGGGGCACTTCCCCGTCAATGATGTTGAGAAATTTATTGGTGAGGACATCCGAAGGCTGCCCCCCGGTGCTGCTGCGCTTGGGGGCCAGGGCATCCCCTTCATCAAAGAAGATCACGGTGGGGGCAATCATTTTGGCGATATCATACACCTTTTCCAGATTGGCCACCGTGCCGTGGACCGGGCTGGTGGGGTCTTGTAAGCCGGACGGGGAGGTGGCAATGTCATGGACCTGGGTGTTGGAGGACAGCCAGGTTCTTACCAGAAACGTTTTGCCGCTGCCAGGGGGCCCTGTGAGCACCACGCCTTTGTCTTCGCTGACACCGTACAGGAAGCAGTTGTTGGCCATTTCAGAAAATTTGTCCTTGATATCCCCCACATATTCGTCCCAAAGCACATTTCTGTCCATGTGGTCCACCACCTTGCTGTACAGTTCGCCATACACATTTTTGGCCACCAGTTGAAACGCGGACCGGATCAAAATGCTGTTGTCTAAATACGCAAGGAGAAAATCTCCTTTGATATTGATAATGGATTCAATCAGTTTTCTGACATAAGCCGGGCTGATTTTCAGGCTGCGTTCCTTGAAAATGGTATAGATTTTGTCGGCGGCTGCATCCAGTTTTTCTGAACCGCGGCTGTATCTGGTGGGTATCTGGTGGCGCCTGATTTCCAGAAAGATGATTTTTTTCAGATTTTCCCGGTTCATCCAGAATTTGGATATGTCAATGATGGCCCCTTTTTCCACAAAACGCCGGTAGATGGCGGAGTCAAACCGGTGGGTCTGGTCAGTGGTGGCAATGACAAAGCAGTCCCGCCGGCCGTCTATGATTTCGTCCAGAACGATATTGGAGGTATCGATGAGGGTTCTCTGCTGTTTTTCAGCACCGCCGCCTGATCCCGGACCGGTATCAGACTTGCCGAATGCGGAGTGGGCCTCTTCAATATGGCGGATGCAGGTTACCTTGGGATTTCCCATGGCACGTTTGAAGTAGTTTCCCGGTTCCCCTGACAGGGCTGTCTGGTAGTCATTGGGGGTGATGACCGAAGCATCTACCTCAATGCCCCGCTCTTCAAACCGGGTAAGGTTGTTCATGATCCTTTTTTTGAATATCCGGCGCAAAAAGGGAATTCCCGCCAGCCGGCGGTAAAAATTTTGTTTTTTCCTTGCGGCGATTTTTACGGCAAAGTCCGGGTCTACATCTTCCAGGTTGGTGAACAGGCTGTGTCTGGCCAGGATTTCATTTTTTTTCTGTTTCCAGTCCACTGTGGGAATCACCTGGTTTCGGAATATCACTTTTTCAAGGGCCTCTCTGACCGTGGCGCTTTTGCCGCTGCCGGATGTGCCTTCTATGAGCACGATGGGGGCCTTGGGTATGTCTGTATCTTCAATATATTCTTTGCGGATATGGACCCGGTAGATCTTTTCAAAGGTTTTTTCAAGCTCCACAGGTACATGAAGATCGGTGAGTTCCCTGTCCAGAACAGCTATCAAATAGTGGTATTGGGCCTTGGTCAGCTCTTTTTCAATGATCCGGTTCCAGGAGGCGCCAGGATTGGTTTCACCGGAATATAAATACCGTTTTTTCCAGTCTGTCAGTACTTTTGGGTTGTTGAGCACAGCCATGGTTTTTCTTTTTCGCCGCATGAAAAACATAAAATAAAAACAGTTCTTGGCGGAACTGACCAATGGATGGGGCGGTTTGTACTGGTTGAGACGGGACCGGACAAACACCTTGGTGTCATAGCTCCAGGTGGCTACCAGGGATTCGATCTGCAAGATATTCTCTTCAGGCAGGGTGATATAGGTTTTTTCTTTGGTGATGCGTTTGGCCATCTGTTGTTCTCTCAAAAAAAATGGGCGGTATGACCTTATTGTGTCGCCTCTTGGGGCGGCCCTGTGCCAGGTAAATTTTTGATATCCTGGG
Source organism: Desulfotignum sp. (assembly GCA_021737445.1). Classification (GTDB taxonomy): domain Bacteria; phylum Desulfobacterota; class Desulfobacteria; order Desulfobacterales; family Desulfobacteraceae; genus Desulfotignum. The sequence goes on along the minus strand of JAIPDY010000016.1, from coordinate 13,454 downwards.
GCAGCGTCAGTGCCGGAACGCCGCCTTTGCCATGGAGCACAAAGGTTTTCTGGCCTGTCTGATTTTTTTCATAGGCATCTGCCCATTTCTGCTGGGATAAAAACTCAAGGAGCGACGGGTTCACCGCCCGGTTCTGTGGATTGCCCAGGGCCTGGTGCAGGGCCTGGATCCCCTCAAGATATGCTTTGTACAGTTTTTTGATGCGCTGGGCTTCCTGGTCTGCAGCATAGTTTTCAGCTTCCGCGATGAGCTGACGCCGCTTTTTCTCTTCAGTGGCTTCCACCAGCTTGTCACCGAACCGGGTCTCGTTGAGCACGAAACTGATAACGGTAATACCGTATTTTTCCTCCAGTGTGGGGCCGTTCTGGTTGATGGGCCTGTCTTTTAATGCCGCAAATATGGCTTCCTTGATGGTTTCCCTGTCACTGATGAGTTTGTTTACCTGTTCTCCCTGGAGAATGTCTTTGGCAATGCCGTCAAAATCCCCCTGGAGCAGGATTTCAGGTGCCAGATTGTCGATGCCCCACACCTTTAAATCCTTTATTTTAAAGGTCATCAGAGCAGATGTCCACAGGGCCACGTTTTCCTGGGAGATGATCTTGATGGGCGCGGATGATCCCCCCAGATACATGTTCTGATTCATCAGGGTGACCTGTGATTCCAGGCGGGTGAAAAACGGCAGCCGGAAATGCCACCCCACATCTGTGACTGCCTCTCTTTTTCCCCCGAATTTTTCCAGGATCACGGCATGGTTGAGCTTGACCTTGTATATGACCTGGGTGGAATAGACAACGGCAGCCAGAGAATAGCACAAAAACAGGGCAACCAAAACAAAGGTGATTTTTCTGACCGCGCTGAAGACGCGGGACCTCTGGAGAATAACCTCAGAAGACTGATCCTTCATACCTGCTCCTTTTTCTTGAAAATTAACCGGTATTGAAAAACCTCTGGTCAGGATAAATACTGCACAGGTTCTGCAAGAAGATTTACAAATTATAACGGGGGCACAAAATTTAGTACAGTATATATAAACCCAGCCGGATCGTCAAAAACTATTTGATCCGGCCTGCACCAGACAAACCCGCTTTTTTTCACATTGATCACACAAGTTTTGCCGTCTTTCGAATGGCATGGACTAGTGCTTTAATGTCATCTAAGGTGGTGGCCGGAGAGATAATCACCATACGCAAAAAGCGCCGGTCAAGAATACTGGTGGAAGACAGATAAAAATTTTTCTCCTGGATGAGCCGGTCCCGGATGGCCAGCTGATTTGTGTCAGAGTTTGTATACCGGAAACACAGAATATTGCTTTCCGGTGCATAGGGGACTTCAAAGTCCGGCTGGGAGGCTATGTATTCATGGGCCGAACAGGTCAGGTCAACACAGCTGTCAATATATTTAGCCATGCCGTTTTCCCCTAAGGCGGCAAAGGCAAGGAAAAATCTGAGGCCCAGACCTGCCTTGGTGCATTCCACTGTCTGGGAGATAAAATCAAACCCGGGCTGGTATTTGTCATGGAAAAGATACCCGGCATCATGCTGAAATGCATGGTCCAGGAAGGCGGCTTGTTTGACCAGAAGGGCTGCACACACCGTGGGAGTCCGCAGCATTTTATGGGCATCCAGGATCAAAGAATCCGCTTTTTCCAGGCCGGCCAGCAGGTGCCGGTATTTTTTTGAAAACAAAAGGCTTCCGCCATGGGCCCCGTCCACATGGAACCAGATGCTGTGTTCCTTACAGATATCAGCAATGGCATCAATGGGGTCGAACAGGCCGGTGCCTGTGGCACAGGCATTGGCAATGAGGGCCACAATGCTGCGCCCTTTTTTCCGGGCTTTTTCAATGGATTTTACCACCTGGTCCGGCTGTATCCGCCCCATGCGGTCCGTGGGAAGCCCCACCACATTTTTTTCACCAATCCCCAGGATGCCGGCGGTCTTGGATACTGAATAGTGGCAGCTGTCCGGAGCCAGAATGGCCAGGCCGCCGGCACACCCGGTTTCCCGCAAAGCCGGATCCAGATGGTTTCTGGCGGTCATCAGAGCGGTCATGTTGGCCAGAGAACCGCCATGGGTCAACACCCCTGCCCCGTGGTCAAAACTAAGACGCTGTTTGGTGTCGACCGGCATGTGTGGCCACCCCACCCGGTTCAGGAGCTGGTTGACCATGAAAAATTCGACGGCAGCGGCAGCCGGACCCATTTCATAGATGGCCATGGCATTGTTGGTGACACCGTCAATCAAAGATCCCAGTGCAGCCAGGGGATGGGGATTGCCCACCTGGTGGGCCAGATAGCCCGGGTGGTGCAGCCGTGTGGTATTGTCCAGGTAGGTTGACAAAAACCGGTCCAGCCGGCTGCCTGCCAACCCCCCTTCCCGAAAGATTGCGGCCAGGTCCAGTTGTTCGTGAATCGTCTCTATGGTTTCCTGATGGATGACCGGTTTTTTTGCCTGCCGGCTTTCTTCCAGGTAGCGGTCCAGTGCTGCAAGAACCTGTTTTCCGTCTATGGTAAATGTCATGATGGGGCTCCAGTATCAGTATTTTCAGGTATGGTAAATCATTGGTATCTTGAATTGTTCAACTGTGTTGGTTTAGCTGTATATCACTTTTGCCATTTTTATGCGATTGTTGCGTTGATCTATTTATTTTTTTGATGAACATTTTTTATTGACACAGATCACATAAGTTATAAGAATATGACCTCATGAACCCTGCATTCATCCATGAACCGGCCCGGAAAACCCCTGTATTGACCGAAACAGACGTGGTGGTGGTGGGTGCCGGCCCGTCCGGACTGGCCGCGGCCATTGCCGCTGCCAGACAGGGGGTGGACACCCTTCTGGTGGAACGGTACGGCTGCTTTGGCGGCAATATCACCCAGGCCATGGTGGAATCCATCGGCTGGTACCGGCATGAAGGGACAGTGGAATCCCCTGGCATCGGGCTGGAGTTTGAGGCGGAAGCCAGACATTTCAGCGGCGACCGCAAAGAACCCCAATCCATTTCCCAGGCCCTGGAGGCGGATACTTTCAAGTGCGTGGCTGACCAGATGGTGCAGCAGGCCGGGATCACCCCTTTTCTGCACTGCCTGGGCGTGGCCCCCCTTCTGTCGGGAAAGACCGTCACCGGTGTGGTGACGGAAAGCAAGCAGGGCCGCCAGGCCATATCGGCAAAAATAGTGATCGACTGCACCGGTGATGCAGACATCACCTTTCAGGCCGGGGTCCCCTGTACCCATCCTCCCCCGGACCAGCTGGAGGGGGTATCGGTCTCGTTCGGATGCAGCGGGGTGGACCGCCGCCGTTTCCTGGCCTATGTGGAGAATAATCCCGGTACCCTTGGCCAGTGGGCCGGAAAAACCGCAGGAAAAGAGGACAGCCTGTTCAGCCCCTACCTGGCCGAACCCTTTGACAGGGCCCGTGCAGCCGGAGAAATCCCGGCAGAGGTTTTGACGGCCGGATTCTGGAGCAGTCTCATGGACACGGGCGAGGCCACCTATATGAACATGACCTATATGCCGGGTCTGGACCCCACAAAAATCATGGACCTCACCCAGGGAGAGATGGAAGGCCGAAAACATGCCATGGCTGCCATTGCGGCCCTGCGCAAATACACCCCGGGGTTTGAAAACGCCCGGCTGCGCACATTCGGTTCTTCTTTAGGGGTCAGAGAGTCCCGGAAAATCACAGGCCGTCACACCATGACCGGGGAACAGGTGCAAAACCAGGCCCGGTTTGAAGACAGCATCGGCATTTTTCCGGAGTTCCTGGATGCCTACGGCATGGTGATCATTCCCACCACAGGCAGGTATTTCCAGGTGCCCTACGGCATCATGCTGCCCTGTTTTGTGGAAAATCTGCTGGTGGCGGGCCGGTGTGTGTCAGGGGACAGGATCTCCCATGCGGCCCTGCGCCAGATGATGTGCTGCACCGTCACCGGGCAGGGCGCCGGCACGGCTGCGGCCGTTGCCGTCAAAACCGGCACCACCTGCCGAAAGGTGGATATCAAAAAGGTCCAGTCAGCCCTGAAACACCAAGGCGTAAGAATCCAATAAATTAAGGATATCCCGGTGGTTCATGAAAGATCGGTTTCTGAAAGAGAAGAGATAGGGTTTCCATGAGGGGGGGATACCCCCCATTATGTGTATACAAAACAGACAGATTGTGCCATATAATACAGCATCCGATCACAAATATTCAGAATGGAAAGAGGCAACCCTATTGACAAATATGTGGCAAAAGACGGAAAGACAGATAAATTCTCACCCACATCGGTTCAGCGGATGGCAGCGGTGAAAGACTTTTTATGATCGAAAACAATTTTGATATTGCTTTTATCGCAGATCTGGCGCTTCGAGAAAAACAGATTCAGCAGAACTATCGCCCTGTTATCGCTGTTCACAAATGGTTTGCCAGACGTCCGGGTACTTTGTTCAGGGGGCTTTTGCTGTCTGAATTTCTGGGCAGCAAGCCTTTGCGAGATACCTTTTATGAATCCAACAATTTTTCAGGTCTTCATGTTGCTGACCCGTTTATGGGAGGCGGCACACCCATGCTTGAAGCCAATAGAACCGGCTGTGATATTACCGGATTTGATATCAATCCCATGGCCTATTGGATCGTCAAACAGGAGATCGAACATCTTGACCTTGCAGCCTATGCAGCAGCAGCCGCTGATCTGCGGGCTTCACTTGAAGCGAAGATAGGCCATCTGTACCGCACGCGGTGTGTTTTATGTGGTTCAGAAAAAGCGCATGTTAAATATTTTCTTTGGATAAAAAATATTATATGCAAAACATGCGGGGAAAAAATCGATCTGTTTCAAAAATATGTAATAGCAACCGATGCCAGACATCCCAAAAATGTGTTTATCTGCCCGGTTTGTGGTGAATTGACAGAAACCGGCAACCGGAAAGATCCGGGACCATGCACACATTGTCATTCGGGGCTGACATATGACGGGCCGGCCGGAAGAGGGCACTGTAAATGTGGTTCTTGCGGAACCGATAACAGGTTCCCGGACCCTGTAAACGGACCTCCCCATCACCGTCTGTTTGCCATGGAATACTATTGCAAAAGCTGCAAGCCGTCTCATACTGGCCGTTTTTTCAAAAAACCGGATGCAGAAGATATTCAAAAGACAAAAGAAGCGGAGAAGATGTGGGCATCTGTCACGGCTCGGTTTGTTCCGGATGATAAAATACGCAGCGGGGATGAAAGCAACCGGCTTCACCGGTGGGGGTATCAATATTACCGGGAGATGTTTAAAACAAGGCAGCTTCTGGGGCTGGAACTTTCCGCACAAATGATTTTTCAGGTTCTTGATGAAAGGGTGCGCAATGCCCTCAGTACCAATTTTTCAGATCTGCTTCGGTACCAGAACATGCTGTGCCGGTATGATACAAAAGCATTGAAATCGCTTGACATATTTTCCATTCACGGATTTCCTGTGGGGTTGGTGCAGTGCGAATCCAATTTTCTCGGTATTATGGAACCTGGCCGTTATACCTGTGTTGGAAGTGGCGGCTGGGCCAATATCATTGAAAAGTTCAAAAAAGCCAAAACATATTGTGACCACCCATTTGAAGTACAGGTTGTGGGACGAAAGAAAAAAATCATCCCCATTAGTGAAGAATGGATCGGAGACCGGTTTAACGGAATTGGCTCCAGCAATATTCGGAAAGTTGACATATCATGCCGTGATGCTGCACACGCTGATTTGCCCGATAATTCATTGGATGCCGTTTTTACAGATCCCCCTTATTTTGGCAATGTACAATATGCCGAACTAATGGATTTTTGCTATGTCTGGTTGAAAAAACTGGTGGGGCATACATCTTCCGCTTTTAATGCACCATCAACCAGAAATGCACATGAGTTGACCGGAAACGTTGACATGGGCCGTGATTTGAATCATTTTACCAATGGGCTTTCAACGGTATTTCAGCGCATGGCAAAGGCATTGAAAAAAGGATCCCCGTTCGTTTTTACATATCACCATAACAAACTGGAGGCTTATTATCCTGTGGCAGTGGCAATTCTGGATGCCGATCTTGTCTGTTCAGCATCACTTCCATGTCCCGGTGAAATGGGTGGTTCCATTCATATAAACGGCACAGGATCGTCTATCATAGATACCGTATTTGTCTGCCGTTCAACCGGTTTCATGAAGCGGAAATGGCTGGCTGATTCACCGCAGGAGGTTGCAGAAATTGTGAATGCGGATATCGCCTGCCTTAAAAATGGGAATGTAAGACCAACTCCGGGTGATATCCGATGCATCATTTTTGGCCACCTGGTTCGCCTGGCTATCTGGTCTTTGCGGTCTCATTGGGAAAAAGATAAACCGGTTTTGTCACGAATAGCTAAAGTTGCCACCTGGCTTCTACAATTCGGCCGTCTGGTCGAAATCGAGCAATTTTTAGAACACGGCAAGGGTATGACAAATCCTGATAAAACTTTGTTTGCCATTAATGAACCGCTGGAGAGCTATGAAACCGAAAATGCAGAAATTCCCTTTTGAAGCTGTTTCAGGAGAGATCCTCAAGGACATTGACAGTTATATTGACAGTGTGTTTTCATGTCTTGAATCAGAGTTTCTTGTCATGCCAAAGGGTGAAGGATTTGTTGAATACCCTGTTTTTGAACGTGGATACGAGGTATTAAAGGCAGTAACCAATGGGTTTTCCCGGCTGGATCCTGAAAAAATTTTCCCGGCAACTATTTCTGAACCAATTTCTCTTGTGGTACTGCGGGCCATGCTGGGGTTTACACCGCCTGAATGGGGCTACGTTACAACCCAGAGAACCGGTGTTTCCGTTACACAGGGTTTTGTGCGTTCTTTGGATCGGAAGATTCGTATGGCCCCCGAAACCGCACTCAATACCAATGGGGTCGTTAAAGAGCGGGTTGGCGCGATGATTCGGACTGCATGTCAATTATTGTCAGAAGGTGCACCAAAAATAGAGACAGCGCTATTGCACCGTCTGGACAAAGCTGATACCAGACAAGGGATTGCAGGCATCAAAAATCTTTCGGGAATAGGGGTGCCGTATGCCATGCTGCTGTATGAACGGCTTCTTGGGAGGCCTTTTGCCGGACATCGGGATTCTGTGAGTGACATTATTGGAGATACGCTGGAATCTGCAATCGAAGATGTTCTCTTCAGAGCAGCCATCAGTTTTCGGAAAACCAAGCGGGCAGAAAGGATCGAGGGGTTTGACCAGTCTCCGGATTTTATTATTCCCAGTGAATTTAATCCCCAGATCATCATAGAAGCCAAAATTACGGAAGATGATGGTACAGCGCGTGACAAAGTGACGCGCATTCAGCATCTTGGTCAATTGAGCCTTGCCGGCCGGCGTGCAGACGATCCGAAATATGAAGTGATCGCATGTATAGGGGGGCGTGGTTTCGGGGTGCGCAGAGAAGATATGAAAAAAATGATTATTGCTACAAGGGGCAAGGTTTTTACCTTGAAAACATTGGACCGGTTGATTGAATGTACCCGGTTGAAAGAATTTCAGGCAGAACAGCCATAAAACGCACCATTGATCCTGGGCCGTTTCTGGTACTGGAAAAAGATCGCAGGCCGGGTCAGTTATACCCCTTTGAACCGGGCTTCCCGCCGTTCCAGAAAAGAGGCCAGGCCCTCCTGGACATCCCGGGTTTTCATCAGGGGCATCAGATCCGGCAAAAGGCGGTCAATGGCGGCCTGGTCCCCGTGGTACCGGGCCAGGCGGCTGGACCGCAGGGAAGCGGCAACGCCCAAGGGCGCCTGCTTTGCAATGGTATCGGCAATGGTAAAGGCAGTGTCCAGGCAGGCTTGTGCCGGGGTCACCTCCTGGACCAGACCCAGGCGGAACGCCTCTTTTGCAGTGATCTCATCGCCGGTCAACAGATACCGCATGGCATTGCCCCAGCCCACTTCCTGGAAAAAACGGACCGTGGCACCCCCCACCGGGTAGATACCCCGCTTTATTTCGATCTGGCCGAACCGGACAGTGTCTGCCGCCACCCGGATATCACAGGCCAGCAGCAGCTCCAGGCCGATGGTCAGGCAGATCCCCTGGACAGCCATGACCACGGGTTTGCCCACCTGTCTGTCCGGATTCAGGCCCAGGGGGTCCATCCCAGATTCAGGCAGTTCAGGAAACTGCCCTCTGGAAAAACATTCCGCCCATTCCTGCAGGTCCAGGCCGGCGGTAAAATGGTCTCCTTTGGCATACAGCACCCCGCATCTGAGGTTCGGATTGCGGTGCAGCTCACCATAGGCAAGGCTCAGCTGCCGGTACAGATCCAGGTCAAAGGCATTGCGTTTTTTGGCCCTGTTCAGTCCCATGCACAGCACATGGTTTCGGGTGTCCACTATCAGTTGGCTGTCTTGAGTTCTGTCTTCTGCTGTCAGGGGATCTTTTTGCATTGTCTTCTGTCTCCTTCGGTATGAATGTCTGTTTGGGCATTGCATCTGCCGCAAAAAAGCGGTATATGGAGATATCCATTACTGAAAGACCTCTAACCCATCGTATAAAAGGAGTCAACCATGAAAGACGTACTTTTGACCACTGCCCAGAAACTTGTCCCGCCTTCAGAAACAGCCATCCGGGAATTTGAAGCTAAATGGGAACAGATCGCCGTCAAAGGCAACGGGCTGCTCATGGCGCGGCCGGACCTTGAAAAACTGGTGGGCAAGGGAAATGAACAGATGGCTGAAGATAACAACCGCAATTTTCCCCGGTTCATGTTATCTTTGTTTTCAGATTACCAGCCTGCCGTGTTTGTGGAAACCGTGCTCTGGGTATTTCGGGCCTACCGGTCCCATGGGTTTTGTACCACCTACTGGGCAGCCAATCTGAACATCTGGGTGGACCTGCTGCAAAAAGAGCTGTCAGCAGATGCATGGACACAGATTTATCCTTTTTACAACTGGTTGATCGTCAACATTCCAAAGTTTACCGCAGTCACCGACACCGATCTGGCAACATCGGTTTCAGACAGCCCGGATCACCTTCATGGTGCAGGAACGCAGAAATGATCACCGAAGCGCTGTACCAGGAATACCTGACCCTGCTTTTAGAGGGAAACCGCCGGGAATGCGCCCGCATCGTGCAGCAGCTTCTGGACCGGGATATCGAGATCAAGACCCTGTATGCAGACCTGTTTCAAAAAAGCCTGTACGAGGTGGGCCGGTTATGGGAATTCAACAGGATCTCTGTGGCCAAAGAACATCTGGTGACCGCCATCACCGAAGGGTTGCTGAACCTGGTCTATCCCCGGCTGTTTGACAGAGCAGTCTCCGATTCCGGGAATGACAGAAAAGTGGTGATCTCCTGTGCTGCCAACGAATTTCACCAGGTGGGCGGCAAAATGGTGGCAGACATCTTTGAACTCAACGGCTGGGACAGCCAGTTTCTGGGGGCCAACACCCCGGTGGACCAGATGCTGGCCCATATCCATGATGAAAAACCTGACCTTGTGGGGTTGTCTGTGAGTGTCTATTTCAACATGCCGGCACTGAAAGCCGGGTTGGCAGCCATCCGGGGAAATTTCTTGCATCTGGATATCTTTGTGGGGGGCCAGGCCTTCAACTGGGGCGGCACCGAGATCACCAGGCAGTATTCGGGAACGGCGTATGTCCCCTCTCTTGACCGGCTCACCTCACTGATTGCGGCATGAAAAAATGATGTGGGAGACCAGAGAACAGGCTGCATACGGCTATGTCACCCGACAATCACAGGATCTGTTTTTTGTGCTGTCCGGGGACGGCCGTATTCTTGAAGCAAATGAATCCGCCCGGACCCTCACCAGGTGCCGGGAAAACGACACCGTGTTTTCAGACCTGGTGGTGGATTTTGCCGGCACGTTCAATCTCACAAATCTGGTTCAGGCAAGGGGTGGGCCCCAACTTCTAAACATTAAAACAGCAGCTGGACTGCCCCAGAGCTATGATTTCTATTTTGCGCAGGTACAAAACCTGATACTGGCTTTTGGCCGGCTGGATGCCCGGGAAATGGTGCACATGCAAAAACAGCTGCTGTCGCTGAATCAGGAACTCAATAACCTGACCCGCCGGCTCCACAAACAAAACTCCGAGCTGGCCCGGCTGAACCGGGAAAAGAATCAGTTTCTGGGCATGGCTGCCCATGATCTGCGAAAACCGATCGGCCTGATTCTCACCTATTGCGAATTTCTGCAAGATGAGGCGGCCCGGGATCTGGGCACGGAACATCAGGCTTTTTTGTCCACCATCCACAACCGGTCTTTGTTCATGAAACACCTGGTGGATGATTTTCTGGATGTCAGTGCCATTGAAGCCAGGCGGTTTGACCTGGACATGCAGCCTGCGGATATGCCAACGGTCCTGTCCAGAAGCCTGGAGATCAACCGGCTGCAGGCCCAAAAAAAGGGGGTCATGCTCCAGGTGGACATTGACCCTTGCCCCGGGCCGGCTATAATCGATGCCGAAAAAATAGAACAGGCAGTAACCAACCTGGTTTCCAACGCCATCGATTACAGCAGGGAGGGAGATACCGTCCGGATCCGGCTTTGCTGCCGGCAGGACCATCTGGTCTTTTCTGTGGAAGACAAAGGGCCGGGAATGTCCCGGCAGGAGATGGAAAAACTGTTCACCCCTTTCGGCAGAACCCGGACGAAAAAAACCGCAGGAGAAAAGAGCACCGGTCTGGGCCTGCTGATCACCCACAAGATTATCACAGCCCACAACGGTACGCTGCATGTGGACAGTGAACCGGACCGCGGTACCTTCATAACGGTGAAGCTGCCGGTTATCAAACAAATTTGAAACACCAGAGGAACAATACTGCCATGACACAGCCGATAAAAATATTGATTGTGGATGATGACCCGGATCTGCTGTTTGCCACCTCCCGGCTGGTGAAAAAAGCCGGATACACAGTAATGGAAGCATCTACAGGAGAGGCTGCCATAAAAACAGCCAGAGAGGAAAAACCGGACATCATCCTTCTGGATGTGGTGCTGCCGGATATCATGGGCACGGCGCTTTGCCGGCAGATCAAGGCAGACCCGCTTTTAGACGGCACGTTCGTGATTTTGACCTCCGGGATGAGAACCGCTTCGGACCAGCAGGCAGATGGACTGGATGCCGGTGCGGACGGCTATATTGCCCGGCCAATATCCAACCGGGAACTGATCGCCCGGATCGATGCCATGGTGCGGATTCTGACCGCGGAACGGGAGCGGGATCAGGTGATCGAAGAACTCAGACAGGCCCTGGCAAAGATCAGAAAGCTGAGCAGTCTGCTGCCCATCTGCATGCACTGTAAAAAAATCCGGGATGACAAAGGATACTGGAGTGATCTCGAGGCCTATATCCGGGAAAACACGGACACGGAGTTCAGCCACGGCATCTGCCGGGAATGTGCCCAAAAGCATTACCCGGAGTTGAACCTTTTTGACCCATGAAACCCATTGACACCTCAAAGCCTGTCATCGCTGATTTTCATGCCGGTGGGAGATTGATTAAGAGAGTATCATTGACATATATAAATCAAAATATTACCATATTGACAGATAAGAAATACTCTATAAGGAGAGTAACAATTGAGCACCTTAACTGTAAAAGTTCCTGACGTTCTAAATACACAACTCAGCAGTCATGCCAAACAAAAAGGCCTGAGCAAATCGGAAATTGTACGTATTGCACTGTCAGAATACTTTTCAAAAGACAATATTACACTTGAAGGATCAATTTTGGATCTATCAGAAGATTTGGCCGGCAGTATCGAGGCACCCTCAGATATCTCAATCATTAAAGATTATCTGGAGGGATACGGCGCATGAAACAGAAAAGGGTCATTGTTGATACCGGGCCACTCGTAGCATTTCTCAACAAAAATGATTCTTATCATGAATGGGCAAAAACACAATTTTCTCTTATCTCTCCTCCTTTCATATCATGCGAATCAGTCATATCAGAAGCGTGTTTTTTGCTGCAAGGTTTTTCCAATGGGGCGCATAACGTCCTGGAGCTGCTCGAACGTAAATTAATAATTCTACCCTTCGACTTGGAAGCGGAATCAAATTCAATAAAAATTCTTCTGGAAAAATACAGAAATGTTCCAATGTCTCTTGCTGATGCTTGTCTGGTTAGACTGTCTGAGCAAATATCAGAAAGTACAGTTTGCACATTGGATAGTGACTTTCGGATCTACAGAAAAAACAAGAGAAATATCATTCCGGTTATTATACCAAACAAAAGATAACGCTATGACCCAAAAATATCAAATTGTGCAATAAGGCGGAGACATGGCGGGATATTTATCAAAAAAGGCCCGGGTGTTCGATCCAACCCTTATCTGGAAAACCCGGACATCACGGCTGCGGACGGGACCGTCTATACCATGAAAAACCCGGCCCTGATGACCCGGGAAATTTCTGAATACGCCCTGCAGTCCGGGGATTTCGCCTATCACATTACCAGCCTCATTCCTTTGAATCCGGACAATGCCCAGGATGACTTTGAAAGAGCGGCCCTGTCCGGTTTTGAAGCAGGAAACAGAGAAACGCATGCCCTGCTAAAGGACAACGTACGATCCATTTACCGGTATATGGCGCCGCTGTATGTAGAAGACAGCTGCATGCCCTGTCATGCAAAGCAGGGTTACAAGGTCGGTGATGTCCGGGGCGGTATCAGCGTGACCTTTGATGTGAGCGACACAGAACAAAAAATGGCCCGAAACCGGTTTGGTTTCATCGGTTTAGGTATTGCCGCCTCTCTGGTATTGCTGGGTATTGTTCTGTTTCTGATATCCCGGCTGGCCGGAAGTCTTTCAAAGGCTTACAGCACCATCGAAAAAATGTCCATCACGGATGAGCTGACCCAGCTGTTCAACCGACGGCATTTTCATGCCAGGCTGGATGAAGAGATTGCGCGGGCCCGGCGGTATGATCATCCCGTGAGCCTGCTCATGATGGATATCGATCATTTTAAAACAATCAATGACAGGTACGGCCACCAGACCGGTGATGACGTGCTCAAGGCCATTGCCGCCATATTCGGGTCCAATACCCGGAGTGCCGATATTGTGGCCCGGTACGGGGGCGAAGAGTTTGTGGTGCTTCTGCCGGAAACCGAAAAGGAAACCGCCAGGATTACCGCGGACAAACTGCGGGCCGCCATTGAACGCCAGGCGTTCACCTCGCCGGACCAATCCCTGTTTCACGTGACCGCTAGTTTCGGGGTTGCTTGTCTGGATATGACAGACAAAAATAACGCAGACACTGCCCAACAGATTGCCAAAATGGTGGACGATGCCATGTATCAAGCCAAAAAGGCCCGGCCGCAACCGGGTGGTGGTTTTTTCAGGCTGATGTAATCGGCCACGGTCTGGGGGTGGTCGATGGCAAGATCCTGACACAGCGCATTCCAGGTGCAGGTTGTGGGGTGCAAAGCGAATATCCATGCTGTTCTCCAGC
>JAIPDY010000015.1 GCA_021737445.1 Desulfotignum sp. | reverse complement strand
CCCGCACTTCATTGTTCCTATGCAAACAGGCCCCCGCAGATCTCGGGCCGGGCACAGGGCACCACCAGGGGCGGTGCTCGGGAAATCTTTCTGCTCAGAGCGATCGAAAATCCGGCATTCTTATGACAAATAGCCAGTCAGATATTGCAGGTCTTGAAACCCGGCTGTAAATGCAGTAGTTTAGCAGGTACATTTTTTCAAAACCCCTTTACAAGAAAAGGAACTGCTGCGTGTTCACAGAAACCATAACCTTTCCAGCCGCCTTTGCCGCAGGCCTGCTGTCGTTTTTGTCTCCGTGTATTTTGCCCCTGATACCTGCCTATTTTTCATTTATCACCGGGCTTTCCCTGGATGAACTCACCGCCGGCAGACAGGAAACCAGAAAAAAAGTGATCCTGTCAACCCTGGCCTATGTGGCAGGATTTTCCTTTGTTTTTATCATGTTCGGGGCATCCGCCTCATTTCTGGGATCTGTCTTCACCGAGTACGCCTTTGTGATCCGGTACCTGGGCGGGGGCATCATCGTGATTTTCGGGCTGCACCTGCTGGGGGTCATCAATATCACGGCATTGTCCTTTGAAAAACGGATCCATATGAAACAGAAACCTGTGCACCTGCTGGGCACCTTTATCATCGGCATGGCTTTCGGGGCAGGCTGGAGCCCTTGTATCGGGCCTTTGCTGGGCAGTATCCTTATTGTGGCAGGCAACCAGGACACCCTTGCCAAAGGGGTATGGCTGCTGGCTGTTTACTCGGCAGGCCTGGCACTGCCCTTTATTGTGATCTCTTTTTTCATCACCTCTCTTATGGAATTCATGAAAAAAGCCACCCGGTTCATTGCCGTCATCAACAAAGCAGCCGGGGCCCTGCTGATTTTCATGGGCCTGCTGCTCATTTTTGACAAATTTCATTTACTGGTTGCCGTCTAGACCGGATATCCTGCCATGACAAAAAACTTCAGACAGTTTTACAGCCTGATCATTGTCACCACCCTGGCCAAACTGCTGCTGAACACGGCCAGGCGGATGGTCTATCCCTTTGCTCCGGCCTTTGCCAGGGGGCTCGGGGTGGACCTTGCCGCCATTACCTCCGTGATCGCCCTTAACCAGGCCACCGCTGTTCTGGGGCCTGTGGGGGCGTCCTTTGCCGACCGTTACGGCAACAAAAGACTCATCCTCATTGCCCTGGTGCTGCTGTGCCTGGGCTGCTTTGCCGCAGGCATTGTCCCCCTGTACGGGGTCCTGGTGGTGAGCCTGTTTCTGGCCGGCCTGGCCAAAAGCATTTTTGATCCCAGCTTCCAGGCCTTTATCGGCACCCATATCCCCTTTGAACAGCGGGGAAAATTCATCGGCATTACCGAGCTGGCATGGGCCGGGGCCACGCTTTTAGGAATTCCTCTGGCCGGGCTGGTTATCCAGAAATTTTCCTTCCAGACCCCGTTTCTGGGCATCGGGGTGCTGGGGGTGGTCTGTTTTTTTCTGATCCTCCGGCTCATGCCGGCAGACGTCCCGGCAAACCGGCAGAACAAAGGATCAGGCACCATACTTGCTGCAAACTGGAAACAGATCATGCTAAACCGCCGGGTCCTGGGGATTCTGGGGTTTTCCTTTTTCATGGCACTGGGATCTGACACCCTGTTTGTGGTGTATGGGGCCTGGCTGGAACAGTCCTATGGCCTGTCTCTGGCTGCCATCGGCCTGGGCACCATCCTCATCGGTATTGCCGAGGTGGCAGGAGAGGCTGTCACCGCGTTTTTTTCCGACCGGGTGGGATTGCTGCGAACCATTTTCACCGGAATGGTGCTGACGGCAGGGGCCTATTTTCTGCTGCCGGTCCTGGACCGGGGGATCCCCTATGTGCTGGGGGGACTGTTTCTGGTTTTTCTGTGCTTTGAATTCACCATTGTGACCGCCATGGGCCTGGCCACGGAACTTATGCCGGAGCTGCGGGCCTCCACCATGTCCGCTTTTTATGCCATAGGGGGGCTGGGACGGGTGGCAGGGGCATTTTGCGGGGGACTGGCCTGGTCCCATACCGGCATATTTTTCATCAGTCTCATTGCCGGGGGGTGCACCCTTGCTGCCCTGGCATGCATGACAGCCGGATTTGCCCGGTTTTCCAAACCGTAACCCCAATTTTGCAGATACGGTTTCACGTTCAGGGATACGTTTTTTACAGGCAGGCTTGGCCCTGCAGCCGGATATCTTTATGACAATGCCGCTAAAAAAATATGAAAATCCGCTTCAGATATCCCGGCCACTGCCGGAGGGCGCTCTTTGCTGTCATGGCAGTCGGATCCGCCTGTCACCAGAAGGTGGTGTTTTTCTGCCCAGGAAAGCAAAACAGCCTGGTGCTCTTTTGTGTGTCCCGGATAATACACCTCAATGCCTGAGATGCCGGCTGCCAGAAATTCAGGCAGAAGGGTTTCCACAGTATCCATCGGAGGCAGCACCTCTTTGTAATGGCCTTTTCCGGTAAAAGAGCCTGCTGCCGGATGGGCCAGAACCGCCAGCAGATGCTGTTTTTTGATAAACTTTGCTGCTCCATCCAATTCAATACCGGAAGGCAGATAGGCAGGGCTGTCATTGCCGATAATCCGGTTAATGGTGTTTTTATCGGTGATGCCCATTTTCTCTGACAGGGCCAGGGCAAAATGCCGGCGGCTGGCATTGGCACTGTAAAAAGCAATATCTTCAAACACCAGGTCCCGGCCCAGCACCGGATCAATACCGGCAGGGCCGAAAACAGCATTTATCTTTGCAATCCGTGCCCGGACAAGCCCTTCCCCCCGGCCATCCGCCATCAGGGCTTCAAAGGAACCGACAAAATCCTCATCTGACAGGCGGTTGGGCAGAAAATAGCACAACAGGTGCAAAGTGCCGGTAAAAAAAGAGCGGTTGAACCGGATGGACAGCTCCACTCCGGGAACCACCCGGATACCGGCCGCTTCTCCGGCTGCCAGGCCCTTTGCAAGTCCCTTGAGGGTGTCATGATCCGTGATACCGATGGCACAAAGCCCGTATTTTTTTGCCCTGTCCACCAGCTCTTCCGGTGAAAAATCACCGTCCGATGCCAGGGTATGGTTGTGCAGATCTGCAAATAAAGCACCGGCCATGGCCGGTCTTTTCCGGTTCATGTTCATTTTTGTTTTCCTGTCAGTGTTGTTTTTCAGCAGAGAACTTCACCTGCCTGTAAATATGCAGCCCACCATTTTTTATAAAAAAATGCAAGATATCATTTGATTTTTACCTGGTAAATGGTAGAAGAAAAAATCTAAATTTTGAATATTTTTAGGAAAAACACCCTCTAAATCATAGAATGGATACTGATATGGATATTTTAAATGCACTTGGGAAAGTCACATCAGCACAAGATGCCAGAAAAATTTTCACACAGCGCATGGACAGCGTTCAGCTGGACCGCATCCTGAAAATCCAAAACCCGGAGATCCTGAAACGCATTGCCAATGCCATTGTGATCTGTAATCCGGATACGATTTTTATCAACACCGGCTCACAGAAAGATCAAGATTTTATCAGGAACCTGGCCCTGGAAACAGGAGAAGAAAACCCCCTGGCCATGGAAAACCACACCATCCATTTTGACCTGCCCGGCGAGCAGGGCAGAATCGTGGACAGAACCTTTTATATTGCCAACCCGGAAGACCACATCTCCTCTCTTGCCAACCGCATGAACCGGGAAAACGCTTTGGAGGATATCCGGTCCAACATGACCGATATCATGAAGGGCAAGACCATGATGGTGGGATTTTACATGCGGGGACCTGTGGGCGCACCTGTGTCAAACCCGGCCCTGGAAATCACCAGTTCCGCCTATGTAAGCCACAGTGCCGAACTTTTGTACCGCAATGCCTATACCGATTTTGACAGGGAAGTGACCGCCCTGGGACATTTTTTCACCAATGTCCATTCCCAGGGACTGAACCGGCCCGAAGACCTTCCCAACGCCCGGGTGTTCATGGACCGGCAGTACCAGACCACCTACAGTTTCAAATGCACCTATGCCGGCAACACCCTGCTGCTCAAAAAAGGCAACCACAGGTTTGCCGTGGACAAGGCGGTTTACAAAAACCAGGGGGAAGAGCTGTCAGAACACATGTTCATCACCGGCATCAGGGGTGCTGCGAACCGGGTTACCTGGTTTGCCGGCGCGGCCCCTTCCGGATGCGGCAAGACCACCACAGCCATGGCCGGGAACCTGTTTGTGGGGGATGACCTGGCCCAGATGTGGATCGCTAAAGACGGCTCCATCCGGTCCGTCAATCCTGAAGCCGGCATTTTCGGCATTGTGGAGGATGTGAACCAGGAGGGCGACCCCTTGCTCATGAAGGTACTGCGCAAGTCCGGGTACGAGGTGATCTGGTCCAATGTGCTCATTGATGAAAACAAGATCCCCCAATGGGTGGGAAACAATGAACCTGTGCCGGAAAAAGGGATCAATTTCCAGGGAGAATGGCATGCCGGCATGACAGATGACAAGGGTAACCCTGTGCCCATGTCACACCCCAATTCCCGGTGTACCCTGCGGTCCACCTGCCTGGAAAATTATTCTGATGAAGCGGAAAATCCAGAAGGCGTGCTGACCCGTGTGTTTACCTACAGCGGCAGGGATGCCGACACCATGCCCCCGGTTTGGGTGGCACAGGATCCGGATCATGGGGTGGTCATCGGTGCCTGTATCGTATCAGCAGCCACGGCCACCGAGGTGGGGGCCACGGGTGTGAAACGCGCACCCTGGGCCAATGCCCCGTTTATACCCGGGGCCTTAGGAGATTATATGGAAGCCCAGTTTCGGTTTTTCGGAAACAAAAAAATCAGCAAAGCACACCAGCCGGTGATGGCAGGGCTGAATTATTTTCTCACCGAAAAATCCAGGGGAGGTGACACAGACCGCCTGCTGGGAGAAAAAAAGGATGTCAAGGTCTGGCTGGCATGGCTGGAACGGTATGCGCACCATGACGTAGACTCTATTAAAACCCCCATGGGCAACCTGCCCCTTTACCAGGATCTGGTGTCATTGTTTGAAAAGATCATTGCCAAGCCCTATTCCAAAGATCTGTATGACCGGCAGTTTTCCCTGTATGTGGACCATATTATTGCGCGCATTGAACTGCAAGAAGCCGCTTATGCTAAAGAGGACAGTATTCCCGACCGGCTGTTTGAAATTCTGGCCCGCCAGAAAGCAGAACTGCAGGCATGGAAAAGGACAAAAGGCACCATCATACTGCCAGATGATATGAAAAATTGATTATTCTGCTGATTTTAGCAATTTTATTCAATTTTATTACTTGATTTTATAAACTCTATTGGATAAAAATGTTGATTTCACAACTAACATCAAACCTTAAAAAAAATAGTGTTGCAGCCGGATGCTGCTGACAATATGTTTTATGACAACAGGAGGAAGTAATGGCAAAAATTGTCAATCGTGAGGAAATGGCCCAGGGCACCATTGTAATGAATGAAATTGATGCCCCCCGCATATCCCGCAAAGCAAAACCCGGCCAGTTTGTAATTCTGCAGGCCGATGAAACCGGAGAGCGCATTCCGCTGACCATGGCAGATACCGACCCTGAAAAGGGCACCATCACCATTATTTACATGGTGGTGGGCAAATCCACCGCCCGCTTCAAACAACTGCAGGTGGGAGATAAATATTTTGCCCTTATCGGTCCTTTGGGTGCACCCACCCATATTGAAAATTTCGGCAAAGTGGT
Organism: Desulfotignum sp.; assembly: GCA_021737445.1. Classification (GTDB taxonomy): domain Bacteria; phylum Desulfobacterota; class Desulfobacteria; order Desulfobacterales; family Desulfobacteraceae; genus Desulfotignum. The sequence continues at coordinate 19,909 of JAIPDY010000015.1, read as the reverse complement.
GTGTGTGGGCGGCGGCACAGGGATCGCAGTGCTCCACCCCATTGTCCGGGCATTGAAACAGGCCGGCAACGAGGTCACCACCATCCTGGGTGCCAGAAGCTATGATCTGCTGATCATGGAGGATAAAATGCGGGCTGTATCCGATCATTTTCACATCTGCACCGATGACGGATCCCATGGCCACCACGGGTTTGTTACAGATGTATTAAAAGATGTCCTGGAAAAAGATGCTATCGATCTGGCTGTGGCCATCGGCCCCATCCCCATGATGAAATTCTGCAGCCTGATCACCAAGGAAAAGAATGTCAAAACTTTTGTGAGCCTGAACCCCATCATGGTGGACGGCACCGGCATGTGCGGTTGCTGCCGTGTATCTGTGGGAGGAGACACCAAGTTCGCCTGTGTGGACGGCCCGGAATTCGACGGCCACAAAGTGGATTTTGATGAACTGGCCAAACGCCTGGCATCCTATCTGGACGAAGAACGCACCAGCCTGGAAGCCTTTGAAAAATGCAAAGCTTTATAAACAACACCCAACCGGTTGGTAATACGGAGGAATAAATGGCAGATAAAAAAAAGAAAATAGACCGGGCCCGGATGCCTGAACAGGACCCGGATATCAGACGGAGAAATTTTGAAGAAGTCCCCCTGGGGCTGGACAGTGACATTGCCATGCTTGAGGCAAGCCGGTGTCTGCAGTGCAAAAAACCACTCTGTGTGGAAGGCTGCCCTGTATCTGTGGATATCCCCGGCTTCATTTCCATGATTGCAAAAAATGATTTTTCCGGTGCTGCAAACAGACTGTGGGAGAGAAATGCACTGCCGGCTGTATGCGGCAGGGTCTGTCCCCAGGAAGAGCAGTGCGAGGGCAGATGTATCCTGGGCAAAAAAGACAAACCGGTTGCCATAGGTTATCTGGAACGGTTTGCCGCAGATTATGAACGCAAAAACGGCTCCGGCGGCGTTCCAAAAGTGGCAAAAAAAACCGGTAAAAAAGTGGCGGTCATCGGTTCGGGACCGTCCGGCCTCACCGTGGCAGGAGACCTGCTCATCAAGGGACATGATGTCACCATTTTCGAAGCATTCCACAAACCCGGCGGGGTGCTGGTCTATGGTATCCCCGAGTTCAGGCTGCCCAAGGAGATCGTGGCATCTGAAGTGGCCACCCTGGAAAAGATGGGCGCAAAAATTGAATGCAACACCGTGGTGGGGGCATCCGTTACCATTGACGAGCTGTTTGAGGAGGGGTATGACGTCGCGTACATCGGTGTGGGTGCAGGCCTGCCCCGGTTCATGAACCTGCCCGGTGAAAACCTTATCGGCATCTATTCCGCCAATGAATACCTGACCCGTACCAACCTTATGAAAGGGTATCTTTTCCCAGAATACGACACCCCCATTGCCAAGGGAAAAAATGTGGTGGTCCTGGGGGCCGGCAACGTGGCCATGGACTCTGCCAGAACGGCCATGCGTCTGGGTGCTGAATCGGTCAAAGTGGTGTACAGACGGTCCAGAGAAGAGATGCCGGCCAGAGAGGAAGAACTCCACCATGCACTGGAGGAAAAAATTGAGTTTGTGCTGCTCACCAATCCCACCCGGTTTTTCGGGGATGAAAACGGCCGGGTCACGGGCATGGAATGCCTGAAAATGGAACTGGGAGAGCCTGATGATTCCGGCAGAAGGCGGCCCGTGCCCATTAAGGGATCTGAATACCGCATTGACTGCGATCTTGTGGTGGTGTCAGTGGGCTCCAATGCCAACCCCTTGCTCACCAATGCCACCCAGGACATGTCATTGAACCGCTGGGGCAATATTGTGGCAGATCCGGTTACCGGCAAGACCACCAAAAAAGCTGTGTGGGCCGGCGGCGACATCGTCACGGGTGCAGCCACGGTGATCCTGGCCATGGGGGCTGGCCGGGCTGCGGCAAACTCCATGCATGATTACCTGACCATCGGCTGGTAATTACCCGGGCATAAAAAAAGACAGGCAATGGGGGCTGCTCTCACCTGCCCCCCATTGCCTTTTTTTAGCGGCACCTCTGATTTATTCTTCTGTTCCGCCTGTACAAACGCACTCACGCAGGCGCGATAAACACCTTATGGTCCACCAGGGACAATGAGTGGATATGGCCTTTGACAAATTTCTGCTCCCCGAAAATAGAGACAAGACGGATGCCGTCTTCATCCGGCTCCACCTTGTCAACCGCTTCCATGATCAGGGTCTGGGTTTCGTTTTCCTTAAAATATGCGTTTGCTTCACACATGTCGCAATCTCCTTGCATTATCATATAAAAGACAGATGGGATGCCATAAGCTCATCCACCAGCATGGGCAGGGGCAGTCCGGCCACCCCCACAATGTCTATATTTTCCTGGCTCAGGGGCAAGAGCACTTTTTTTGCATCTGACAGGCTGATGGCCTCAGCGATCTCGCATGTCACCTCCCCCATCATGGCATGGGGCATGATAATGCCCACAGGTCCTATGATCACATCCGCCTTTTTCACGGTCTGAATAATGGCATTGGTACCGGATGCCCCCTTGTTGGCCCGGGATTTGAGCATCTGGGCAGTGGCAATGGCATTGGTGCCCAGGGCGATAATCTCGATCTGTTCACCGAACCGGTCCTTGAGTTTTTTAATGATAACCGCACCGATGCCGCCGCCCTGCCCGTCCACAACACAGATTTTTTTTGTTTGTCTTGTATCCATTTCAGCCCGCTATTTTATGTCTGATTCCATCCCCGGGATTTCACAAACGGCTGCAGGTGCTGCCAGATGCTCTCTTCGACTGCATCCTCTGAAGCATTTCCATCCACCTTCACCACCGTTTCCTGGTCCCTTAAACGGTCAAAGGCAGTAAAATAATTATGGCGTACCTGCTTGAGGATGTCAATTTTTTCATACATGTCCAGGCGGTGCCTGCCGGTCCGGATTCGATCCAGACAGGTTTCAGGCGCCACATCTATGAAAAGGGTCAGATCCGGCCGAAGAATCTGCGCATTCAAACTGTTCAGGGTGATGATCCACTCCATGTCCATGTCCCGGGCATGGTAGGCATAAGAAGAAAAATAGTACCGGTCGCACAGCACCACCCGGCCTTTCCCCACCAGGGCCTGCACCCCGGTTTCCGGTTTCACCAGATGGTCGGTCCTGTCTGCGGCAAACAGGGCTGCAATGGTCCGCGGATCACTGGATATCCGCCCTTCCAGCATGTCACGGATCAAAGATCCCACAGGACCGTCCGTGGGTTCACATGTGGTCACAGCTTCGATGCCCATACCTGTGAGCCGTTTTTGTAACCGTGCCATCTGGGTGGTTTTGCCGGACCCGTCCAGCCCCTCAAACACCAGAAATCTGCCTGCTGCCATGTGCCCCACATCATTTTTAAAGGTTTTTGTCACAACAGCGGCATTTATATCAGCATCCAGACCCTGTGGCAAGACCCAGATTCTCATCCAGGAAGGGGGATTCTCTGTCATCCGGAAGGCGAACAGGAAAGTTTAGGTTCCTATCAGTACAACGCCGGTTTTTGTACACTGCTTTGTATCAGGCGGTTCCTTGTAGATCCCGGGTCGGTTTCGGACCTGTGTCAGGTATTTTCGTTTAATCCTTCAGAATCATGCTGGGCAGACACAATGATTTTCCAAAACACCCCAAACTGCCTGTAATACATCAGAATCAGGCTCTTCTTTACGACTGTCCTGGTAGATGCAGTGACGGCAGGATAGGGGACAGGATTTGCCAAGCTCTATAGATACATGATGCACACTTTTCGTATCTGTAGATGTCCATTTTTGTTGAATCAGGCCGCAAAAAATTTTCTAATTTTACCTGCACCTATCAACCTGGATAACAGCTTAAAATTATTATTTTCAAAACGTATTCTGCCTGCAATACAAGCTGGGTGAATTCTCAGATCTTCTGATAACGCAAGTACGTTTTTCTTTGTGGGGTTCATTTTTGCTGCAGAAGAAGACCAAATTTCATTAGGTATTAAAGATTCCATTGCAAGGGAATCTGCTTCATCCTCAATGTTCTCAATATTTTTGTTTTTTTTGTCTTCTGGAATTCTTACATTCATATCATCTACAAACAAACGGTGATTATTTTTTCCAAGGTGCAAAATTACATGGGCCAATTCATGGAGAAGGCAAAACCAGAAGTTATCTATTCTGTCATATCTCAGGGTCAGGCCGACGACAGGAGTCGCATCATCCAACACTAATGCGGCCCCATCTAAATATGTTTTTGGAAGATGTCCTTCAACAATCAGATAAATTCCATGTTTTTCTAAAAACTCCCGGGCAAGCAACGGACCAGATTCAAAAAAACTAAGTTTCGCAATTTCCTTTAAACTGTCAGGACTAAAACATTCCGGGTTGAATTTTTTGAGAAGGGGTTTTGTGTGAGCAAGAGACATAACCCTCATACACCAGGCATTGAGCGCATAAGTGTCAGTTTTTGTATTAATTCTATTACCAGAATTCTCCCTGAAACAAGCTTCGATTGTTTTTGCACCCGGACAACAATCTTTAATAAAAAGGCGCATGCTCTCTTCAGCAGAATCTTCTGATTCCCTAAAAGGTTTAATCCACCCTCTTTTGGACATTTCCTTTAGTGGAAAACGATGCCATTTAATACTGGGAACTGTTTCAGGGAATTCTGCCCCTGTTTTTTGCAACAGAATTTCAGCGGATATTCCTAAATTTTTATAAAGAGAACGCATCATAGAAAGCGTCAATGGTCTCTTTTTGTTAAGGATTTCTGAAACCTTACTTTTGCTCCCGATAAAGGGAACAAGATTTTGCTGATTGAGCCCAAGCTGCTCCATTCTGAATTTTATTGCTTGGACAGGCTCTGGAAAATCCATTGCGCAATTATCATCTTCATATAATTCCACTAGAGTGGCAAGGAGTTCAAGCTCTTCTGCTTCAGGCGAGTTTGCTTCAGCATCCATAAGATCTTCAATGCGGGAAAGAGCCAAATCATAATCTTTTTCTGTTTTAATGAGTTTATTTATCATTATATTTCCTCCGCATTAATTTTATCATACTCTTTATGGGTCCCCACAAACCGTATGAAAACCGTCTGTGCCGGAAAATTAATTTTTACAACCAGGCGGTATTTATTTCCTCCTAAATTAAATACAACACGGTTTCCTTTTAAAATACTGGCTGAGCCGTATTGTGATTTTATGTCTGTCCATGATTGCCAGCTCGCTTTTTTTGCTTCATACCACCAGGTATCAATAGGGCCTTTAGCATCCTCACATCCGTCTCGTTCGTAGAATTCTCTCAGTTTAGGTCTGGCTATTACATGCATAACATACAAATAACAAGTTCCTTATTTAATGTCAATATAAAAGTTCCTTATTCAGGAACTTTTAATCCTTTCGTTTATAACATCTGAAAAGCCATGATGATCCGGCAAACCATTCCGGATGACATGCCGTGGAATGGATCAAGGTTCTTTCTGAACAAGCGGGGAGCCCCCGGTAGGGCCTTGCTGCAGGACTGTCGAAGCCCCCAAGGATTCCAGGCCGGCAGCAAGGCCCTACCGGGGGCGGCATCCCTGGCCGGCCGATTTCCTGCGGTCGGTGTCACATCCATCAGCCCTGATCAATCATGGGAATGGGAGTGGGGCTCCGCCTCATGACCGGGATGATCATGGTTGTGGCTGCCGTGCTCCCCTTTGTGATCATGGCCTGCATCATCTGACCCATGGCTGTGATGGTGATCATGGTCATGGGTGTGCCGGTGTGGATGGATGTGTGTTTTGCCGTTATGGGTATGGTCATGGTCATGTACGTGTTCATGGGCATGGGCATGTTTGTGTCTGTCCAGTTTTATCTCCATTGGAACCTCCTTGTTTGTATCAGTTTATCAATCCAGGCTGCCAAAAAGCATTTCACCTATTACTATAACTATTTTTCCAGGCAGGGAAAGAAGAAAAAAACACCATTTCATTCCAGGCCCTGTTTTTTTCTTGCACCTGCTGCGGCAAATGGTATGGTTACGGGCACAGTTAACAAAACAAACCGGCTAGTGTTATTACATGAAAAAATTTTATATTTATACTGAAGGAAATCGTGGATGAGACAGACAATGTGGTAGACATGCGGAGCCTGGCACGGAAACAATGGATAGCCCGGGCAAAAGCCATGGGCATTGAACCAAAAGATTTGGAAAAAATAGATGAAATATGATGTCATTATAGTGGGCGGCGGGCCTGCTGGACTATTTGCCGCCTGGTATCTGATGGAAAATTCCGACCTCAAAGTGGTCCTGATTGAAAAGGGAAAGGATTCTTTGCAGCGCAAATGCCCCAACCATAACCTGCAAAAATGCGCACAGTGCGATCCGTGCAATATCCTGTCCGGCATCGGCGGAGCAGGCCTGCATTCGGATGGAAAACTCAATTTCATCCCCAGGCTGGGAAAAACAGACCTGACACAGTTCATGTCCCTGGCCGAAGCCCAGGAACTTATTGATGAAACCGAAGCTGTTTTCACCCGGTTTCACATGGATGGGCCGGTGTATCCCACCAACATGGATGATGCCCGGCAGATCAGAAAAGAAGCCAAAAGGTTCGGCATCGACCTAATGCTCATCAGGCAGAAGCACTTAGGATCCGACAACCTGCCCGGGTATATTGCCGCCATGGCCGACCATATCCGGTCCAGGGGACTGATAGTCAGACTCAACGAAACCGCCCTGGATATCCTGGAACAGGAGGGCCGGGTAACCGGTGTGGTAACAGACAAAGCCACCTATGAAGCCCCCAATGTCATCCTGGCCCCGGGCCGCATCGGTGCCAACTGGGTGGCGTCAGTGGCTGCAAAACACGGCATCAACCTGAGCCAGCGGGGCATTGAAGTGGGGGTCAGGGTGGAGGTCCACAACGATATCATGGATGATTTATGCAATATCATTTATGACCCCACATTTTTTATCCAGACCAGCACCTATGATGACCAGACCCGGACTTTCTGCACCAACCAGGGGGGATTCATCTCCCTTGAGAACTACAAGGATTTTGTCTGTGTCAACGGCCATGCCTATTCCGAAAAAAAATCCGCCAACACCAATTTTGCATTTTTGTCCAAAGTGATCCTCACGGAACCGGTGACCGACAACCAGGCATATGGGGAGTCCATCGGCCGGCTGGCCACCATCATCGGCGGGGGAAAACCGATCCTCCAGCGGTTCGGGGATCTGAAACGGGGACGCAGATCCACCTGGCACAGGATCAGCAAAGGCTATATCGAACCCACCATGACCAATGTGGTGTGCGGCGATATTGCCATGGCCCTGCCGGAAAGGATCATGTCCAACCTGATTGAAGGGCTGGAAACCCTGAATCTTGTGGTGCCCGGGGTATCCAACGATGAAACCCTGCTCTATGCACCGGAAATCAAATTTTTCGCCACCCAGGTGGAAACCAGCAGCCATCTGGAAACCGGCATCAAGGGGTTGTATGTGGCCGGAGACGGTCCGGGCGTGGCCGGAAACATCGTATCAGCGGCAGCCACAGGCCTTATCCCGGCAAAACAGATCACAGCACTGCATAAAAGATCTGATCAGTCAGGATAGTAGATGGCACAGGCATCATCAGATTCCCATGCCATAACGCAAGATACCTGAAGGCTTTCATCCAGGGTATCATCCAGCAGGGCCTGAACATTTTGTGCAATATACACGGCAATCCGCTCCGAGGTGGGCTGCCTGTCTTTGAAAGCTGCCAGCTCATTGAGAAACTTATGGTCCAGGTCCCCGTCCACCACCTTGCGCACCGCTTTTTTGATATCGCCGAAATCAGCCAGCACACCGGCGGAATTCAGGTGCGCGCCTTTGACACACACCTCCACATGCCAGTTATGGCCATGGAGGTTTTCACATTTATGCCCCACCATGGTCAGCTGGTGTGCTCCGGCAAACCGGGTTTTTATCTTGAGTTCAAACATGGTATCCGCCTGCGGCTATATATTTTTGAACAGATTTTTCAGCTTGTTGGAGATCTTGTTGGCATCCAGCTTGTCAAACTGCTGTAACAGCTCTTTTTGTTTGCTGTTGAGTTTGGTGGGGGTTTTGATGATCACTTTTATGATCTGATCCCCCCGGCGGCCGGTGCGCAGAGAGGCAATCCCCTCTCCGGGAAGCCGGAAACTGTCCCCGAACTGGGTACCTTTGGGAATGGTGAGTTTTTCCTCTCCCACCAGGGTGGGAACCTTTATTTCAGCGCCCAGGGCTGCCTGGGCAAATGAAATATCAATGGCACAGACAATGTCATTGCCATCCCGCTGGAAAAACTTATGGGGTTTCACATTGATGACTACATAAAGATCCCCTGCCGGGCCTTCCGGGCTGGGAGAGGCTTCTCCCTCACCGGTCAGCCGAAGTTTGGAACCTACGTCCACGCCGGCCAGAATTTTGACCTGGACCTTTCTGGTGGTTTCCACCCGGCCGGCCCCTATGCATCTGGGGCAGGGGTCGGCAATCACACTGCCTCTGCCTTTACAATAGGGACAGGTGGTCTTGACCTTGAAAAATCCCTGGCTCTGGATAAACTGGCCAGTGCCGTGGCAGTGGGCACAGGTTTGTGACTGGGTCCCGGGCCGGCAACCGTTTCCATCGCATTCATCACAGGTGGTCAGCCTGGGAATGGAGATGGTTTTTTCCGTGCCGAATGCGGCTTCCATAAAATCTATTGTCATGTTATACCGCAGGTCAGATCCCCGCTGCACCCGGCTGCTCCGGCCTCCCCTGGCTCCGCCGAATCCAAAAAAATCCTCAAAAATATCCCCGAAGCTGGAAAAAATATCTTCAAATCCGCTGGGGCCTGAATGGCCCGCACCCTCAAGCCCCTGATGGCCGAACTGGTCATAGATCTGCCGTTTGTTGTCATTGGTCAGCACTTCATAGGCTTCAGAAGCTTCTTTGAATTTTTCCACAGCATCTTTGTTATCTGGATTTTTATCAGGATGATATTTAATAGCCAGTTTCCGGTATGCTTTTTTCAAGGTCACTTTATCTGCATCCCTGGCAACGCCAAGAATTTCATAATAATCGCGTTTTTCTGTCATATCCTACCCAACTTCCAGTCATTTCCACGTGGTTTTATTTGTAATCCTGTCCTTGATGTGGTACCTTTCCTGCCTGTGATAAATAATATAAACTAATCCTGAAATTCAAGTTGTCAACGATGAACAAAGAACTTGATTTTGTCAAGGAAATGTTTGACAAAATTGCCCATAGATATGATTTTTTAAACCGCCTGCTGAGTCTCCGGCAGGATGTGGTATGGCGGACCCAGATGGTGCAGGCAGCCGCCCCTGCCCGGGGGAGCCGGATTCTGGATGTGGCCTGCGGCACCTGCGATGTGGCCCTGGAAGTCAGCCGGCACCTGAGAGGCAGAACCCGGATCACCGGCCTTGATTTTTCATTTGCCATGCTCAATGCCGGCCGCAAAAAACGCTTTCAAAATGCCAACCAGAGCATATCTCTTGTTAATGGTGATGCCCTTTGGCTTCCTTTTGCTCCGGGCACCTTTGATGCAATATTTATTGCCTTTGGGATCCGGAACATCATGGACAGGCACAGGGCATTGTCTCAATTTCATACCGTTCTTAAAAAAGGCGGGAAACTGGCTGTTCTCGAACTGACCACCCCCCAAAGCACGGTTTTCAAAAAGATCTACCTGGCCTATTTCAAAAAAATACTGCCCATTATCGGGGCGCTGTTTTCCCGACACGCGCATGCCTACCATTACCTGCCGGCATCGGTTTTATATTTTCCTGCCCCCACTGCCTTTGCCGGTCTCATGTCAGACGCAGGGTTTGACCATGTGCGGTTCAAACAGATGACTTTTGGGATTGTCACTTTGTTTGTGGGCACCCGGACATGAGGCTGTCGTTTTGGGGCACCAGCGACAAAAAAAGCTTTTCAAGACAGCTTGACAAGTGTGTCAGCTTGCCTTACAAGGTGCTTGCCTAAATGATGATTCAAAAGAAAGAACCATAAAAAAGCATGCAACACCGCTTAATTAATACTGTTGAAGGCAAACTCCTGCTGGTCGGGCTCTTGCTGGCAATTGTGCTTCTGGGAACCATTATTTTTTGCGGGTTTACCGATTTTGAAACCGCCAGAACCCTGGTTCTGGTATTTATTGCCCACAGCATCGGCGGCAGGGCAGCCGGTATCGGACTGTGTATCCTGCAGGACCTTGGAACCTTTTCCACCATCTTCTATAATTTTTATCTGGAATTTTTGATTGTCTGTTTTACCTATGCTGTTTTTGTTTTAAGCGCCACCCAGTACCTGCGGGTGGAATGGCTCACCCGGATCATGGAAAATATCGGTTTTAAAGCGCTCAAAAACAAAGAAAAAATTGAACGGTTCGGCTGGCTGGGCATCTTCTTTTTTGTCATGGCACCTTTGCCGGTAACCGGACCGGTGGTGGGATCCATCATCGGTTACATGCTCAGACTCAGTCTGCTGAAAAATTTTTCCGCCACTTTTTCAGGCACGCTAACAGCCATCATTTTATGGTTTCAGTTCTTTGATTTTCTGGAAGACCGGTTTCATATGATACAATACATATTTGCCTTCATTGTCTTCCTGGTGCTGATTGTGAATTTCAAAAAAATCAAGCGGTTTGTTCAGGCCATCACCAGAAAAGCCGGATCAATAAACAAGCCTGACCTGTAATCAGAACCGTTTTTTCAATGTGGTGTGAACCAGAAAATTTTTATCATCCCGCCGGGGGTAGCCGATATTGTAGTGAAGGCCCCGGCTTTCCTTGCGCAGGAGGGCGGATTTGATCACCAGTTTTGCCACTGTGGCAATGTTTCTGAGCTCCACCAGATCTGATGTCACCTTGAAATCCCAGTAGTATTCATTGATCTCATCCTGGATGGTTTTAATCCGTCTGGCCGCCCGCTGGAGACGCTTGTCCGACCTGACGATCCCCACATAATTCCACATGAGCCGTCTTATCTCATCCCAGTTATGGGACACCACAATGGCTTCATCACTGTCTGTGGTATTGGTTTCATCCCAGGGTTCAAGCGTGATATTGAGTTTGTTTTTGACCGCCTTAAATTCCTTTACTGAATCTGCCCATGCATTGTGGGCATAGACCAGGGCTTCAAGCAAAGAGTTGGATGCCAGGCGGTTGGCACCGTGAAGCCCTGTGCAGGCTGTTTCTCCCACTGCATACAATCTTTGAATATCGGTTTTGCCGTTCAGGTCTGTTGCCACCCCGCCGCACATGTAATGGGCTGCCGGCACCACGGGGATGGGATCGGTTGTGATGTCGATGCCATATTCCAGGCACCGGGCATAAATATTGGGGAAGCGCTGTTTTACAAAATCTGCATCCTTGTGGGAAATATCTAAAAACACCGATTCCGCTCCGGTTTTCTTTAATTCATTATCAATGGCCCTGGCCACCACATCCCGGCAGGCCAGCTCCCTGTCAGGGGTATAGTCTTCCATGAACCGCCTGCCCCTGGCATCCAAAAGCCTGGCGCCTTCTCCCCGCACTGCCTCGGAAATCAGAAAATTTTTGGCTTTGGGGTGGTACAGGCAGGTGGGGTGAAACTGGACAAACTCAAGATTGGCAACAGATGCACCGGCCCGGTAAGCCATGGCAATGCCGTCTCCTGTGGCAATATCCGGATTGGAGGTATACAGATACACCTTGCTGGCCCCTCCCGTGGCAAGCAGGGTAATGGCAGCAAAAAAGGTTTCCACTTTGCCGGTGGTATTATCCAGAACATAGGCACCGCAGCAGATATTTTCAAACTGGGTCACCAGTACCCCGCTTCTGACAGAAGATGACAAAGTGATCAGATTGACCGCCACATGATCTTCCAGGATGGTTATGTTGTCATGTTCTTTTACACGTGCAACCAGGGCATCTTCAATTTCTCTGCCGGTCAGGTCATGGGCATAGACGATACGTTTGGCAGAATGGCCGCCTTCCCTGCCCAAGGCAAAATCATATTTTCCCTTACCGGTTTTATTGAACCTGGCCCCCTGGTCCACCAGTTCCCTGATCCTGTCAGGTCCGTTTTCCACCACCATTTTCACCACATCCGGGTTGCACAGGCCATCTCCTGCATTGAGTGTATCTTTTACATGCAGGTCAAAGGAATCTTTTTTTGAAAACACGGCAGGAACACCTCCCTGGGCCAGGGCGGTGTTGCTCTGCTGAATTTTTTTTTTTGTAATTATCGTGACCCGCCCGTGTCCGGCAGCTTTTAATGCATAGCTCAATCCGGCAATACCACTGCCGATAACTAAAAAATCGGTTTTTCTTATCATAACAAGGAATATCTTTTCTTTTTACGGGTACTCAGCCCGAGAATTAATCCAACAATAAAAACACCTGCCCCGCTCAGAAACCACAAAATCTCCTCGTCGTTCAGGTTTCCCTTTAATGTTTCTATCTGCTGTTTCTGATCTTCAGACAATTTTAAAAGGGCTTTGTACCGGGCATCCAGTTTAAGAAAGTCTGCTGATTCCTTTTCCAGTTTCCGGTATTTTTCTTCAATATTTTTCAGAGCGGCATTTTTTTTTGTCAGGGCCTGGTTTTCTTCCCGGCTTTTTTCAAGAGCCGCTGCCAGACGTTCATTTTCTTTTCTCAGTTTTTCAACCTGAATCGTCAACGGCTGTTCATCTGTAAGAAACCGGGTCAACACCCAGCCCTGCTTTTCATTATCTGTCCTGACCAGAGACCAGTCCGATTTATATTCCAGAACTTCAATCCGGTTGCCCGATTCCAGCATGGCCACAATCTTATGTTCCACACCGGGTCCTGTGCGCATGGTGATCCTGGTAACCGGGCTCACATACATCTGCTGGGCAGATGCCGCAGACACCCATGCCCATAAACAGATAACAAAAAGCATTTTTACCGGTTTTATCATGGTGCTGTGGTTTCTCCTCTATTGATTTTATGGTTGATCACACTATCAATTACCATTGCGGTTTTGCTTTATCAACCCGAAATTGTTTTATTCATATTTTTACCCCCAATGTACGAAAAACATTTTAAACTTAAGAAAGATATGAGTATAACAATATTTTAAGTTTTATAAAAAGACAGAAGCCTTTCTGATAAAGGCTTCACAAACCAGTGTACCCCGAAAAGGAGACCCAGGATGCAGACCAAAAAATGGCAGACCCCTAACTGGCCGGAAGGTGTGGCACACGACGTGACCAATTACCATTACCCTTTAACCCAGGTCCTTGACAACACTGCGCAAAAATACCCTGACAATGTGTATACCATTTTCAACGGGGCCGGCAGAACCTATGCCCAGGTCAAAGACACGGCAGACAGAATAGCCGGTTTTCTTGCAGGCAACGGCATAAAGCAGGGGGATAAGGTGGCGATTTTTCTGCCAAATATCCCCCATTTTCCTGAAGTACTTTTCGGGATACTCAAAGCCGGTGCAGTGGCGGTCAACTGCAACCCGGTATACACGCCAAAGGAACTCAATTACCAGCTCAAAGATTCTGAGTCAAAAATGGTTTTCTGCATGGACCATCCCATGTTTTACGCCAACACGGTGGAAGCGATCAAAGATACCCAGGTTCAAACAGTCATTGTCTGTAATATCAAATCCTACCTGCCGAAAATCAAGGCGTTTTTAGGTGGGGTGCTGGGCAAGATCCCCAAGGCTGATAAACATGATCCCGGCCATTTCATGTTTGATGACATTGTGGCCGCATCCTCCCCTGAACCGCCAAAAATCACGGTGGTGCCAGAAAAAGATACCGCTATCATGCTCTACACAGGCGGCACAACCGGGGTTCCCAAAGGGGCGGAACTCACCCATACCAATTTCACCTATAACCTGGAAGCCTGTGAAGAATACTTCAGGCTGGTCCATGAACCAGGCGCCAAACCGGAAAAAATGCGCCATGGCGGATATCACACCTATCTTGGGGTGCTGCCCTGGTATCACAGTTTCGGCATCACCAGCGCCCTGCTTTTTAGTGCACTTTCGGGCAGCCGGCTCATCTGCATCCCGGATCCCCGGGCAGGCAATCCCCCTTTCACCGGTGTACTGGAAGCGGTGCAAAAATACCGGCCCACATTTATTACCGCAGTTCCCACCATATTTGTGGCATTTACCAACCATCCCCGTCTGGACAAATACGATATCACCTCCATCATGGGGTGTCTGTCAGGAGGGGCGCCCCTGCCGCCGGAAGTGTGCCGGCAGTTTGAGGAAAAAACCGGCTCCATTATTTTTGAGGCATACGGCCTGACCGAAACAGCCCCTGCCGCCTGTATCAACCCCTCATTCAAAGAAACCAGAAAAATCGGCTCCATCGGTTTTCCTTTGCCGGGAACTGATGTAAAAATCGTTGCCCTGGACGACAGCACACAGGAAGTGCCCAGAGGGGAAGACGGGGAACTTGCCATCTGCGGCCCCCAGGTCATGAAAGGCTACTGGAAAAGACCGGATGCCAATGCAGAGGTCTTTGTGAACATTGACGGCAAGCGCTATTTTCTCACAGGCGACATCGGTAACATTGATCAGGACGGGTACATCACCATCACGGACCGCAAAAAAGACATGATCATTGTGGGCGGGTTCAATGTATACCCCAGGGAGGTGGAGGATATTCTCTACACCCATCCCAAGGTGGAACTGGTGGCAGTGGTGGGGGTACCTGATGAGAAAAGCGGGGAAAAAGTCAAGGCGTTCATCAAGTGCAAACAGGGACAGACCGCCACAAAAGAGGAGATCGAAGCCTTTTGCAAGGAGAACATGGCCGGATACAAGCGGCCCAGGTACATTGAATTCAGAGAGGAGATCCCTGTATCCAATGTGGGCAAGGTGCTGCGCCGGGTGCTGCGGGACGAAGAGATCAGCGGGTGATGCTGTGGACTGCCTCTGCTGCCAGGGTCAGCCCGAAAATTCCCGGTATCCAGGGAACCGTGCCGATGGCCGGCCGTTTGCGGCCATGGCCGGTTCCTTTTTCCGGGTCTTCAGACAGCCCGGCAGTCTCCTGACAGGCCCCAGGATCAGATGACGGGAGCGGTTTTTCAAGGGAATACACGCACCTGATACCGGTGAACACCCCCCGGCGGTGCAGCCGCCGGCGCACCACCCGGGCCAGGGGGCAGATACTGGTATCAGCAATATCCCCGGCTCTGATCAAAGACACATCCGTCCGCCCCCCGGCCCCCATGGAAGAGACCACCGTCAGGTCCATCTGCCTGGCGGCAACCAGCAGGTTGACCTTGGAATTGAGTCCGTCAATGGCATCCACAACCACATCCAGGTCCGGCGACAGCAACCCTCCAAGGCTGTCTGCATTGACAAAAGCGTCACAAATTTCCACGTGACAGGCGGGATTGATGTCCAGCACCCGGGATCCGGCAATCTTTGCCTTTTTCTGCCCCAGCGTGGAGTGCAGGGCAAAAAGCTGCCGGTTGATATTGGAGACATCCACCCGGTCAAAATCCACCAGCCGCAGATGCCCTACCCCGGACCTTGCCAGGGCTTCCGCAGCATAGGATCCCACCGCCCCCAGGCCGAACACCGCGATTCTGGCCTGACCCAGTTTTTCCACGGCATCTTTGCCCATCAGGCGGACGGTTCTGTCAAACTGGGTTGTTTGTTTGATTTTCATTTCACACCATGACACCTATTCAATGCCGCAGCCCGTGTATAGCTTCCGGGATGAGCGTGGCAAATATCTTTCGGGCATTTGCATAGGCCCGAAAGACAAAATCCGGGACCGGCACACCAGCCCGGGCCGCAGCGATCTGTGCGATGGTCGGCAGATTTTTGGGTTCATTGAGGCCATGCGGGTCCGGGTCCGGCACACTGGGATAGATATCCGGGGTATCGGTTTCCAGCAAAACCCGGTCCCCGGGCACCGCGTTCAGGGCTTTCACCACTTTTTTCGCCCCTGGCCGGGTCACTGACCCGGAAAACGAGATGTACAGGTTGTAGCGCATCAGCAGTTTCACCATATCCGCTGATCCGGAAAAAGAGTGCACCAGGCCCGGGGTTTTCAAGGGGCCTGTTTTTTTCAGCAGCCTGATAAAGGCATCCCAGGCCTTTCTGATGTGTATGTTGATGGGCCGTTCCAGGTCCAGGGCCAAAGACAGGTGACCGGCAAACACCTCTATCTGACGGTCTTTGTCTGCGTTTTTGTCCATGAAATCCAGCCCGGTTTCTCCCACTCCGCTGGCAGTGGCTGCCACCCGGTCGCCCAGCACCTGCTGCCAGCAAGGTGACAGAGAATCCAGAAACCAGGGATGGATGCCGTAACAGGGGACAATGGCCGGGTATTGACGGGACAATGTTGCGGTGGCCCCAAAATTCTCCTCCATTGTGGCGCAGGTCACCATATGGGTCACCCCGGCATCTGCGGCCCGTTGCACAATACCGGAAACATCCTGTGCAATCCTGCGATCATGCAGATGACAATGGGCATCCACATACTGCATGATTTGTTCAGATGCCATGGTCAGATTCTTTCCTTAAGAATTATTTCACAGATATCAGCCACGGTCTGCACGGCTTTTTTTATGTTCCACTGGTTTTTATCCCTTTCTCCGACCCGGTTGGAGGCAGAGCGGACCTCCACCATGGGTACCTGGTACAGGGCAGCCACATGGGCTGCGGCTGCACCTTCCATGGATTCCATCACCGGCGAAAACGCCTGTGACAGGACAGCGGCTTTTTCATATGAACCGGTAATGGATGATACCGTGACAAATGGTCCCTGGATCACTCTGCAGCCCAGGGACCGGGCCAGCAGATCGCTGCAGGATACAGCCAGATCCGGATCCAGCGTATAAACACCCTGTCGGGTCTCTTTCTGTCCGGCAACCAGGTCAAAGGGCAGCGGATCCAGCGGCATCTGATAGCCATAAGCACCGTGATGAGGCGCCGGACCGGACAGGGGATCTGCGCCATCCGGACGGCCCCTGGATATTTTGAAAGCCGGATGATCCGGACGGCTTTGCATGATTTCAGGATCTGGGACTGTAATCTGCTTCCTGCCTGTCCGGCACCTGTCCACCCCTGTATGAATATAGGTATCTGTGACAGCCACTGCAGCATCCCCCAGGTGCAGGCCGAAGCTGTCAAACATTCCGGCCATGCCGGTATGAAGGATAAATTCCGGGCGGAACCTTTCCAGATAGACGGTAAGGGCCCGGGCCGCATTAAATACCCCCGGCCCGGATATGACCAGGTCCCAGATGTGATCCGGGCTGGAAAACACCGTAAGGCCTTTGTCGGATCTGCCTGTAAAACCGGCCGGGTTCCGGTCAAAAAATGCCGCCATTTCCAGCCGGGTGGCACAGAGAATCAGAACCTGGCCTGCCATGGCATCACGATGAAAGATGGTGGTGAAGGGCCAACAGGGCCATGTGGTATCCGAAATGCCCGAATCCGGTGATCTGGCCGGTCACGATATCCGACAGCAGGGATGTATGGCGGAACGGTTCTCTTTTGTAGATATTGGACAGATGCACCTCCACCTTGGGGCAGGACAGCATCACCAGGGCATCTCTCAGAACCACGCTGGTATGGGTCAGCCCCCCCGGATTGATGATCACCCCGGCAGGGGACGCATCAACCATCTGGTGAATATGATCCACCAGGGCCCCTTCATGATTGGACTGGAAAAAATAAAGGGACAGCCCCAGGGGTTCTGCTGCGGCTGTCAGTTCCCGGTTTATCTTATCCAGGGTGAGGGAGCCGTAAATATCCGGCTCCCGTTTTCCCAGCATGTTGAGGTTGGGACCGTTAATGACAAAAATATCAGGCATTGGCAGCCGCCTTGAATCCCAGGTCAAACGCCTTGAGATTCACATCCAGAAAGGCCGGTTTGACCCGGCGTTTTACAGCCTCTTCCACAACTTTCCGGTCAAACCCCAGGGCCCCGGTCTGGACCAGGGCACCCAGCAGCACGATATTGACACTCATGGGGCTGCCTGCTTCCTTTGCCAGGGCCATGGCATCAATGGCCACCAGCCCGGCTGTCTTGGCTGTGATCAGTTCTTTGATCTGTTCCACATCCGGGTAGGTTCCCATGCCCACGCATACGGTAAAGGGCGGGACAGGGGCTGTATTTGTGATGACCTGGGTGTTTTTGCCGCACCGCTTTATGGCCCGCAGGGTTTCAGCGGGTTCAAACCCCAGAAGGATGTCGGCCTCACCGTCTGAAATAATGGAACTTTCAGCTTCGCCGAAAACAATGGCTGATTCCACCACGCCCCCCCGCTGGGCCATGCCGTGAATTTCACTCATGCGCACCGGTACCCCGGCAATCAAGGCGGCCTCGCCAAGCACCTTGGATGCCAGAAGATTGCCTTGTCCGCCGACTGCTACGATGATTAGTCTGGTTGTTTCCATATATGCAAATCCTTGTGTTTGAAGTTATTTTTTCAGGGGCCTGATGGCGTTTTCAGGGCAGATCTGGGCGCATACAGCGCAGCCCACACAGGTGTCAGGATCAATGGCCACCCGGTTGCTGCCATCCAGGTAAAAAGAAGGGCAGGCAATGGTGGTGATGCAGTCCCTGTGGTCCACACATTTGTCTGATACCACAAAAGGTCGGGGGGTTTTCAGCTTCAGGCTTTTGGCATACAGGGCACAGGGCTCCTGGGAAATGATTACAGACACACCCTTGAATGCCAGGGCCTCTTTGATGGTATCTATGCTTTTTTTCACCTTAAAGGGCTTGATAACAGACACATGTCCTACCCCGAGCGCCCGCACCAGTTTTTCAATATTGATGCGGCCATGCCCTGACAGGCCGAAAAGTTCCATATCCACCCCCGGATGGGGCTGGTGCCCTGTCATGGCAGTGATATCGTTCTCCAGGATGACCAGGGTAAAGTTGTGGTTGTTGAACACGGCATTCACCAGTCCGGTGATCCCGGAATGAAAAAATGTGGAATCGCCGATAAAGGCAACCACTTTCTGGTCCGTGGCTTTGCTGAATCCGCAGGCGGAACTCACCGATGATCCCATGCAGATGACAAAGTCACCCGTGCTCAAAGGCGGTAAAAATCCCAAAGTATAGCACCCGATGTCTGTGGGACAGATCACGTCCATCTCTTTGGCTGCCTGCTTGATCTCGTAAAATGTGGCCCGGTGGGAACACCCGGAACACAGATTCGGGGGCCGCATGGGAATTTCCGGCACATCCGAGGTATCCACAGCCGTCTTGGGGGTATAGGCAATATTGAAAAAGGCAGCCATTTTTTCCCTGACCATGGCCGGGTCATATTCAAACAGCCGGGAAAACAGGCCATCGGATTTGCCTTTGATGGGAATGGTGATCCCCTGCTCCTGGGCAAAGGCTTTGACCGCTTCTTCCATGAAAGGTTCTCCCTCTTCCACCACCAGCACCCTTTCACATCCTGCGACAAAATCCTTGATCATTTTTTCAGGCATGGGGTTGGAAAATCCCATGCGCAGAATTTTGACCCGGCCTTCAAGTCCCAGATCCTTTACTGCATCAGCTGCATAGTGAAAACTGACCCCATTGGCAATGATCCCCAAAGGACCGTCCCCCTGGATAAAATTAAATGCAGATGTCTCAGACATTTGCGCAGCATCCTTCAATTTTTCCAGCAGTTTGACATGCAGGTTCCGGGAAACCGCGGGCACGGTGACACAGCGCTGGGGATCACGGATAAAGCGGCCCTTTGTCATGCGGGGGGCGATCTTTCCAAAGGTGACAAATGCATTGGAATGGTTGATTCTTGTAGTGGTACGCAGCAGTACCGGCTGTTTCATGGATTCGGACAGTTCAAATGCCGCCTTGATCATCTCTTTGGCTTCGGCCACGGAAGAAGGCTCCATCATGGGCAGGCCCCCGAACTTGGCATAATACCGGTTGTCCTGTTCATT
>JAIPDY010000014.1 GCA_021737445.1 Desulfotignum sp. | reverse complement strand
GGCACACCGGCCTGTGTACCTGCATATCGATGACAGCGGCGCACAGATCAGGGATGCCGCAGATCTTTGGGGGCAGGGGGTTTCTGCGGTACAACAGCGCCTCAAAGATATCCACGGTGATTCCACCCGCATGATCACCACGGGTGTGGCCGGTGAAAACCGGTGCCGCAGCGCCAACATCATGACCGATAACGAGGGCAGCGCCACCGGCGGATTTGGTGCGGTCATGGGATCCAAGCATCTCAAAGCCATTGCCGTGAACGGCAGCGGCACCATCCCTGCGGCACATCCGGACCGGTTAAAAAAACTCAACCACCAGGCCATTGAACTGAACCGCAAAGACCCCATGTTTTTGCCGTTTAATCTTGAACAGGTGCGGCGGACGGGAAAATCCTCCTGTTTTCAGTGCGGGCTGGACTGCATGTACAGAAACCGGCTCCAAACCGCCTCCGGTGAAACCATGGTAAGAAAATGCCAGTCCATGTTTGTGTATTTCCCCTGGGTGGCCGGCCGGCCGGATCTGTCGTCTGAAATCGCGGTTCAGGCCACAGGCATCTGCAATGATATGTCTTTGTGCACCATGGAGATGACCAACATCATCCACTGGCTGTCAGCCTGTGACCAGGCCGGTGTGCTGACACAAAAACAGACCGGTCTGGATATGTCCCAGCTGGGTACCCTTGAATTTTTCAATACACTGGCACAGATGATCAGCCATCGACAGGGGTTTGGCGATATCCTGGCTGAAGGACTGCTCCGGGCCGGTGAAACCCTGGGACCTGAAGCAAAGGCGCAATTTGCACCTGAGGTGTCTGGTGTGGGGGACGGGGCCACCTATTCTGCCAGGGAATATCTCATGAACGGACTGCTGTATGCATTTTCCCCCCGGCAGCCCATTGCCATGCTCCATGAGGTCAGCCGCCTGGCCGGACTGTGGGTGATGCACCTCAATGATCCCAAAACCTCTCCGGTAGACAATGAGGTGTTTCGCAGGGCCGCGGCCCGGTTCTGGGGCCATGACAAGGCCTGGGACCTGATGACCCATGAAGGCAAGGCCCAGGCAGCGGTGAAGATCATGGACCGCACTTATGCCAAGGACAGTCTTTTGCTGTGCGATTCCTGCTGGCCGGTCATGGTGTCCTGGCATACGCCAGATCATGTGGGTGATCCCGGTCTGGAAGCCCGGACATTTACAGCTGTCACCGGTATTGACATGGATGAACAAGGTCTCCGTCTTTTCGGGGAACGTATCTTTAACCTGGAACGGGCTATTTTGATCCGGGAAGGCCGACGTCCCCTGGTTGACGATGATGTGGCCCGGTTTAACTATACCACGCCGGTTGAAACGGTTTTCATGAACCCTCAAGTGCTGGTGCCGGGGCCGGGTGACCAGGTGCTCACCCGCAGGGGCATGACCCTGGACAAGGCGGTTTTTGAATCCATGCGCAGGCGGTTTTATCAATTACGCCAATGGGATCCCGATACCGGAAAACAGCGTGCTGAAACCCTGGACCGCCTTGGACTGGGGGATATGTGAGGCACAGGCCCTGAAAGGAGCGTTCCATGGGATCAGACAGGAACGGACCCAGTGAAAAAAAGCTGGCTGCCCTGGAACAGAAACTGGCGGAGCTGGGCATACGCAAAACCGATCTTGAGGAAAAATTCATCAAAGCATCGGGCCGCGGCGGACAAAAGGTCAATAAATCATCTTCAGCCGTGTTCATCCGTCATCGTGAAACCGGACTTTCAGTAAAGGTGGGCAGGCACCGCTCCCTGCACCTGAACCGGTTTGTGGCGCTGCGGGCACTGGCTGAAAAAATTGAGGCAGAAAGAGCAGGCAAAGATGCTGCCCTGACAGAGCATATCAGAAAGATCCGCCGGCAGAAAAAGCGGCGTAAACAAAAAAATCGCCAGAAATTGTCGGCATCCCGGGATACCACAGATGAGTAACCACCCTGTTTGTATCTGCAATCATGACCAGATGTTTTAAAACGCACCCAGCTGGCAGGGTTTGATGCGGATGTTGATCTTCTCGCAGGCCGATCCCATCTCCAGGCGGCTGACTGCAAATTTTTGGGCTATATTCCAGCATGTTTTACACGACAGCCTGCCGTCAACACTTTTGTTTTCAATATGCGCCCACAGGTCGTCAGAGATATCAATACCCGGATCGATGCGTTTGGGTTCAGGTTCATACCCGAAAAGGCCCAGCTGGCACTTGACGATACGTACCTCCATCAGGTCTGCCTGGATACCGATCTGTTCAGGAGACACCTTGAGATCGGCCGCTGCCTTATGTGCTGCAGCACAAGACAACCGGTTTTGTTTTATCAGCGTGTTGAGTTTTTCTGCAATAACAGGATCAATTTTCCTGTCCGGGTGTTTGCCGGCATAATGTCCTTTATCCTGGTGTGCCATGTTTGCCTTCCCTATGTTTTCAGGTTAGTGTATAAATTTTTATTATAAACCAAAAACTGCGGGTAATAAAGGATATAATTGATGACACACTCCCTTTGCTCTTCAGGTTTTCAGATGATTTATATTGCATCCTGCGGTGAGGGGATCAACGCCTTTCACCTGGTGGAATCCACCCTGATCCAGTTTCCAAATAACAGAATCACCGTGGTGAAGGTACCCCATATCCGGTCTGAAATCCAGGTGGATGATCTCATCGACAAGGTCAAGGACATTGAGAGCCTGATTGTGCATACCATTGTCAAATCTGAGCTGCGGCAGTACCTGACCCGCAGGGGCATGGAACATAAAATCGTCACCATTGACCTGATGGGTCCGGTGCTGTCAAAGATCCAGGCGTTTTTGAACCAGGCTCCCCTGGAAAAACCCGGGCTGTACCGGGAAAGTCACCAGGTGGATCTCAAACAGGTCTCAGCCATTGATTTTGCCCTGGCCCATGATGACGGGTTGAACCCGGAAACTCTGAATGAGGCGGAGATCATCCTGCTGGGCCTGTCCAGGGCCGGTAAAACCCCTTTGTCCATGTACATGGCCGTTCTGGGGTGGAAAGTGGCCAATGTCCCGTTCGTGCCCGGGGTGCCGCTGCCGGCTGTCCTGGATTCAGTAGACCGGCGCAGAATCTTTGCTTTGAATATCAATGCAAAGCAGCTGCTGGCCCACCGGAAACTGCGGCAGGAAAGCCTTGGGGTATCAGATATGAAAGCCGCCTATGCCTCCAGAAAAAAGATAGAAGAAGAGATCCTGACAGCACACCGGTATTATATTGCCAAAGGCTACTCCATCATTGACGTCAGCAGCAAACCCATTGAAACCAGTGCTGAAGAGATCGTTGAAATGGTTACCCGGCGGTTCAGGGCAGCAGCCCATCTGGGTTAGGTGTCTTTAATGGCTGCCTGGGCCGCGGCCAGCCGGGCAATGGGCACCCGGTAGGGGGAACAGGAGACATAGGTCAGGCCGGCCCTGTGGCAGAATGACACTGACTCCGGGTCTCCGCCATGTTCCCCGCAAATTCCCAGCTTGATATCCGGCCGGGTTTTTTTGCCCCGGGCCACGGCAATTTCAATAAGGCTGCCCACGGCTTCCTGATCCAGGGTTTCAAACGGGTCTGAATCTAAAATAGCATTGTCGATATAGTCGTTCATGAATGATCCGATATCATCCCTGGAAAAACCAAAAGTCATCTGGGTGAGATCATTGGTGCCAAATGAGAAAAACTGGGCTTCAACCGCCATTTTATCGGCGATCAGAGCCGCTCTGGGAATTTCAATCATGGTTCCGAACAGATAGGGGATCTGTTTTAGTCCATAGATCTTCAACGCGTTATTATAACAGTCGTCAACAATTTTTCTGGTAAAGGACAGCTCTTTTTCATTACAGGTAACCGGCACCATGATTTCCGGGAGGGGATGGCTGCCCTGCTGTATGAGTTCGGCTGCTGCGGCAAAAACGGCCTGTACCTGCATGCTGGTGATTTCCGGGAATGTGATGCCCAGGCGCACCCCCCGGTGTCCTATCATGGGGTTGGATTCCTTGAGCAGCCGGCTTCGCTTGATCACCTCTTCTATGTCGATGCCCAGGGCCCGGGCGATTTCCATCTGCTTGGATTCTGATTCAGGCACAAATTCATGCAGAGGCGGATCCAGCAGCCGCAGGGTCACGGGCAGGTTGTCCATCACCTTCAGGGTTTTGGAAATTTCTTTTTTCACAAATGGAAACAGTTCATCAAGTGCTGTTTTGCGCTCCTGTTCTGTTTTGCTTAAAATCATTTTCCGGAGCAGAAACAGGGGCCGGTCTGAATCGGTTCCATAAAACATGTGCTCGGTGCGGAACAACCCGATGCCCTGGGCACCGAATCCCAGGGCTGTGGCTGCATCTTCCGGGGTGTCGGCGTTGGTGCGCACCGCCATGGTCCGGTGGCGGTCGGCAATGGCCATGAATTTTTTGAATTTGGGATTTTCCAGGGCGTCTTTCATCTTGAGCCGGCCTTCATATACAATGCCCCTGGTGCCGTTCAGGGTCAATACATCCCCCTCATTGAATATCCGGGTACCAGCTTGTATCTGCCGGGTTTTTGCATTGATTTTCAGGGCACCGGCCCCCACAATACAACATTTTCCCCATCCCCTGGCCACCAGGGCTGCGTGACTGGTCATGCCGCCCCTGGCTGTAAGAATGGCCGCAGCTACCCGCATTCCTTCTATATCTTCAGGGTTGGTTTCTTCTCTGACCAGTATCACGTTTTCACCGGTTTTTGCCGTCAGAACCGCATCTTCAGCTGTAAAAACTATTTTTCCCCAGGCCCCTCCCGGTCCGGCAGGCAGGCCTTCAGCCACTTTAACGGCAAATTTTTCCTGTTCCGGATCCACCACAGGATGCAGCATCTCATCCAGGGATTTGGGATTCAGGCGGCAGACCATGGTTTTTTCATCAATCATCCCCTGTTCATACATGTCCATGGCCATGTTTAAAGCAGCTGTGGCAGTGCGTTTTCCCACCCGGCACTGGAGCATGTAAAGCCGGCCCTCCTGGATGGTGAATTCAATATCCTGCATATCCTTGTAATGGGTTTCCAGTTTGTTTCTGATGTCATACAGCTGGTCATAAAGATCTGGCATGGCTTCTTCCAGGGAAGCCATGTGCTGATTGTGCATATTTTTGGTGTCTTTGTTCAAGGGATTCGGGGTGCGGATACCAGCCACCACATCCTCTCCTTGGGCATTGACCAGCCATTCTCCGAAAAAATGGTTTTTGCCCGTGGCAGGGTCCCGGGTAAATGCCACGCCCGTGGCGGAACTGTTTCCCATGTTGCCGAACACCATGGCCTGGACATTGACAGCGGTTCCCCAGACGTCCGGAATATGCTCGATGCGGCGGTAGGATACCGCCCGTTTGCCGTTCCAGCTTTTAAACACCGCTCCCACCGCCCCCATTAGTTGCTCATGCGGGTCATCAGGAAATTTTGTTTTCAGGTACTGGGAGATCTTTTTTTTGAACCGGTCACACAAAGACTGCATATCCTGAACACTGATGTCGGTATCATGTTCATACCCTTTGTCGTTTTTCAGGTTGTTCATCATTATTTCCAAGTTCAGCCGGATACCCATGCCGTCTTCAGGCACCTTTTGTTCAGCTTTTTCCATGACCACGTCTGAATACATCATGATCAGGCGGCGGTAGGCATCATACACAAACCATTCATTGCCTGTTTTATCCACCAGGCCCGGGATGGTTGTTGAGCACAGTCCCACATTGAGAATGGTTTCCATCATGCCGGGCATGGAGCTTCTGGCTCCGGACCGGCATGAAACCAGCAGCGGGGCCCCGGGATCACCAAATCCCAGTCCCATCTGTTTTTCAATATGGGTCATGGCAGTCATGATCTGCTGTTCCAGGGTATCCGGGAACCGGCCCCCCAGTTCAAAATACCGGTTGCAGCAATCTGTGGAAATGGTGAAACCCGGAGGAACCGGCAGGCCCATGCGGGCCATTTCAGCCAGATTGGCGCCTTTGCCGCCTAAAAGATTTTTCAAAGAAGCGTTTCCGTCTGTTTTATGCGGGCCGAACTCATAGATATATCTGGTCATGGTTTCCTCATGTTGTATAATGGCAGTTGCAATGATTGTGCTGATGTAACTTATGCAAGATTAAAAAATCAAGTCAAGAAAAATCTGATGTTTATAATTTTATACGTCAATGGTATGATAAATTGTTTTAAAATAAACCAAAACCTTATGGCCAGAGCTAAATACCATATATGTTGACAATTGAATCCATTTTCAAGGGATTTGGGGACCAGATTCTGTTTGATGACACCGGGTTGCAGATAAATCCCGGCGAACGGGTGGGGCTGGTGGGCAGAAACGGCCACGGAAAAACCACCCTGCTGAACATGATCGCCGGATTTGATCACCCGGATGACGGAAAAATTTTTTATCCGGCCGGATACCGGCTGGGCATTTTGCCCCAGAAGATCAGCTTTTCACAAGACAGTGTATGCAAAGAAGCCATGCAGGGGCTGCCTGCCAATGAAAGAGAACACTATTGGAAGGCGGAAAAAATACTGGCAGGGCTGGGATTTTCTCCTTCAGACATGGACCGGGACCCGGCTCTTTTTTCCGGGGGGTTCCAGGTGCGGCTGAACCTGGCAAAGGTGCTGGTGTCCGAACCGGATCTGCTGATTTTAGATGAGCCCACCAATTATCTGGATATCACCTCCATCCGCT
Source organism: Desulfotignum sp. (assembly GCA_021737445.1). Lineage (GTDB taxonomy): Bacteria > Desulfobacterota > Desulfobacteria > Desulfobacterales > Desulfobacteraceae > Desulfotignum. The sequence continues at coordinate 19,256 of JAIPDY010000014.1, read as the reverse complement.
GGATTGCCCAGTTTCTGGTCTCCTGGCCCAGGGAGGTGCTCCTGGTGACCCATGACCGGGGATTCATGGACCAGGTGGTTACCCATATCGCCGGGATCCACCGCTGCAAAATCCGCAAAATTGCCGGCGACACCGGCAAATATTACGAACAGGTGGCCCAGGATGAAGCGGTATATGAAAAAACAAGGCAGAATGAGGAAAAACGAAAAAAAGAGATTGAAACCTTTATCACCCGGTTCCGGGCCAAGGCCAGGCTGGCCAGCATGGTGCAGTCCCGGATCAAAACCCTGGAAAAACAGCAGTCAAAAGACAAGCTGGAAAAACTCAAAAACCTGGCATTTTCTTTCAACTACCTGCCTTTTGCCGGCAAACAGATGCTTTGTGCCAAAAAGCTGTGCTTTGCCTATACCCCGGATATCCCTTTGATACAAAACTTTTCTCTAACGGTCCATCCCGGGGACCGGATCGGCATAATCGGTCAGAACGGCAAGGGCAAGACCACCCTGGTCAGGCTGCTTACCCAGAGACTTGATCCCGGGTCCGGCACTGTCACGTTGAATCCCGGGGTGACGCCCGGATATTTTGAACAGACCAATGTGTCATCCTTAAACGAGACCCATACCATTGAAGAGGAACTGATAAGCTCCCATCCGGATTTTGACCGCCAGGCTGCCAGAAATATCTGCGGTGCCATGATGTTTGAAAAAGATGCTGCTTTAAAAAAAATCAGCGTGTTGTCCGGCGGGGAGAAATCACGGGTCATGCTGGGCAAACTGCTGCTGACACCGTTGAATATGCTGCTGCTGGATGAACCGTCCAACCACCTGGATATTGAGGCATGTGATGCTTTTATGGCAGCATTGGATGTATTTGAAGGGGCGTTGATTCTGGTGACCCACAATGAAATGTTCCTCCATGCCCTGGTCAACCGGCTGGTGGTATTCAAACAGGACCGCATCCATCTGTTTGAGGGCAGTTACCAGGAATTTCTGGACAAGGACGGATGGGAAGAGGCCCGCCAGGTTCAGGAAAAACAGGCCAGATCCCAGGCTTTGAGCAAAAAAGTGCTGCGCCGGAAAAAATCTGAAATCATTGCTGACCGGTCCAGGGTACTGGGACCGGTTCAGAAAAAGATCGCCGGCATTGAAGATGCCATTGAAGCGCGGGAAAAAAGTATCAAGGATGTTAATGAAAAATTGCTGGCAGCATCCCGAAACGGGGATGGAGAAAAAATTCAAACCCTTTCAAAACAGCTGGCCGGGCTTGAAGCCCAGGTGGAATCTTTTTTTGAAGACCTGGAAAAGAAAACCAGTGATCTGGAATCTTTGAACATACCATTTGAAAAACAGCTCAAAGAACTGGAAAGGCAGTGATTTAAGATGGACAAAAAAAAAATGGCATTCTATTATGGCATCATACTCATTGCAGTGGGACTGGGGGTTTTTTACCGGATACCGGCAGTAATGCAACAGGTGGCGGCTATTGAGTTTTTCAGCACCAAACTGTTTATTGTGAAGTTCTGTTTTTACATGCTGGGGATATTCCTGGTGGTGGCCGGCGGGATCCGGGTGTATAAAAATCTCAACATTCAGCGTTGAATGTGAGGGCAGGGCTTCTGACATCACGCAGGTTTAAAAGTTGAGTAAAATTTATAAGTAATTTATGGATACGGGGCACAACATGGCCAATACATTTGCAAAGGGAAAATCAAGCCTCACTTCCACCATCAAGGACCAGTCCGGGGCCGGCAAGACAAGGATCGGTGAAATTCTCTCCAAAGAGGGACAGATAACCAGCCTTCAGCTGGAGGAAGCCTTAAACGTTCACAAGAAAACCGGAGAACGGCTCAGCGCCATTCTGCTCAACAAAGGATATATTGACCCGGATACCATCATCAACGTACTGGGACGGCTTTACAATTATAACATGATCCGGTTTTCAGAAATGAAACCAGATGCCAAAGCCAGGCAGACTCTGCCGTTTGAAACTGCCAGAGAACATATGGTGTTTCCCTTTGCCCTGAAAAAGGACGATCTGTCCGTGGCCATGGTGGAACCCACCGACACCCAGGTGGTGGCTGATCTTCACAACAAAACCAAAAAAAACATCCATGTATTTGTTGCCACTGAAAATGATATTATCCAGGCTTACCGGGATTATTACAAGATCAGTGATGAAGAGTATAAAAAATTTCTTCACTTTGAAGAAGATGTTGAAGATGACACCCCGGTTACCTCGGTGGAGGATTTCGGGTCCCTGGTATCGGAAGCAGCTGAAGAGGTGGAGGTCGGTGCTGCGGAAAGAGATGAGGGCAAGGATGAATTTCTGGCTTCAGACGCCCCCATCATCAAGCTGGTGAACGGGATTCTGACCAAGGCGATCAATGACGGGGTGTCTGATATCCATATCGAACCCTTTGAAAAATCCTTCCAGGTAAGATACCGGCTGGACGGGGGCATGTACAAGGCCATGAACCTGCCGGTTTCCATTAAAAATGCCGTGGTTTCCAGGATAAAAATTCTGGCTTCCCTGGATATTGCCGAAAGAAGAATACCCCAGGACGGCCGGATCAAACTGCGCCTGGGTAAAAAAAAATCAGTGGATTTCCGGGTATCCTCTTTGCCCACCCTGTTCGGGGAAAGTATTGTCATGCGGATACTGGACCAGAGTGCCCTGAGCATCGATTTGACCCGGCTGGGGTTTGAATCCTCCACCTTTGACATGCTCAAGCGGTGTATTTCAAGGCCCTATGGCCTGCTGCTGGTGACAGGACCCACCGGATCAGGAAAAACCACCACCCTGTATTCCATTCTCAACCGGCTCAACAAGGATGATATCAAAATCCTGACAGCTGAAGACCCGGTGGAGTTCAACTTCAAGGGCATCAACCAGGTGCCGGTGAGAGAAGAGATCGGCATGACCTTTGCGGCGGCCCTGAAAGCTTTTCTGCGCCAGGATCCGGATATTATCATGGTGGGGGAGATCCGGGATATGGAAACAGCGGAAATAGCCATCAAGGCGGCCATGACCGGCCATCTGGTGTTCGCCACACTGCATACCAACGACTGCCCCTCCACCATCGGCCGTCTGGTGGATATCGGCATTCCCGCTTATATGCTGGCCGCTTCCGTGACCATGGTGCTGTCCCAGCGCCTGGCCCGGCGGCTGTGCCCGGAATGCAAAATCCAGGTCACAGGGTATGATCCTGACCTGCTGGAAGTGGAGGGGTTTTCAAAAAAAGAGATACCGGATCTCAAGATCATGGGACCCAACGGGTGCAGCCATTGCAAAGGCACCGGATACAAGGGCAGGGTGGGGCTGTATGAGCTTATGGAGGTCACCGATGAGGTGGCCAAAGCCATCAGTGCAGAGGTGTCAGAGGATCAGCTGCGGAAGGTGGCGGTCCAGGAAGGCATGGTCACGTTGCGGGATGCCGGGCTTCACAAGATCCAGACCGGGGAAACCTCTTTTGACGAAGTGGTGAAAAAAACAGTGATCACCAAGGAATCTCTGCCTGCCTATCTGGTGAACCCGGATATGGAAGTTTATGAAGACAAGGATGTCATCATCCGGGAAAACAACACAGACATCGATTTTTTCAAATTGATCCAGGGAGCGGTATATGTGGTCAAAGGCGGCAAAAAAATCGCTGAGATCACCCAGCCCGGGGAGTATTTTGGTGAAATGGCCGCCATCACAAACGATGCCAGGTCCGCTTCCATTATTTCCAAGGGCCGGTCCAAGATCAAGCGGTTTCCCGGAGACAAACTCGAAGAGATCATTGAAAAATATCCGGAAGTGGCCAGGCATCTTTTCACAGTGCTCGCGGCCCGGCTCCATCAGACCGACCGCCGCCTGGTATCCATGATCAACCAGGTCAAAAAGAGTCCCCTCAATTAAAAAGGCTTTTCCGGCCTGAAATACCGGTCTTTTTCACTGTAAATACATCCGCAATAGGACTGCCTGTACATGCCCATGGCTTTTGACTGCAAAATTCCCTGTTTCCATCCCGGCCTGAAATCATGGTAAAAAAAATTCACTCCGGTTTCCTTTGCCGCTGCCTGCCCAAGTTCTCTGATCAGAGAATGGTTCTGGAACCGGCTGTAGAGCAGGGTGGAGGAAAATGCGTCAAATTTGCCTTTTTTCGCAATTTTTGCCGTGGCAACAAGCCTTGCGTGGTAACAATACCGGCACCGGTCCTTTTCTCTGAACACAACAGATCTGAGAAAGGATTCCATCTGATAGTCGGGCTGCCAGATCATCTTCAGATCCTGTTCATTTGCATACCTGAGCAGGGTATCTTCCCGTTTCAGACATTCGGTATATGGATGGATATTATATCGGTAAAAAAACCCCATCACCTTAATATCCATCTCTTTTAGCACATGCAGAGGATAGACCGTGCAGGGCCCGCAGCATGTATGCAGCAACAGCTTCATGTCCTGCTTCCGAAAATCGCGGTGCCCACCCGCACCATGGTGGCGCCTTCCTGGATGGCCACCTCAAAATCATGGCTCATGCCCATGGACAGCTCAGCCATGGCTCCGTCATCTACCCCGGATGCCAGTACGTCCTGCCTTATTCTGACAAGCTGTTTAAAATAGATCCGGGCATCTTCAGGATCATCAAAATAGGGGGGCATGCACATCAGGCCCGACAGTTCAAGGTTTTCAAACCCCATGATCTCTTTTGCCAGTGCAACAGCCCTGTCCCGGGTGGCACCGGATTTGGTCTCTTCTCCGGCTATGTTCACCTGGAGCAGAATTTTCTGGCGTTTCTGGATTTTTTTTGCCTGTTTGTCAATCTCCCTGGCCAGTTTCAGCTTGTCTACCGTGTGTATGAAGTCAAAATACCGGACCGCAAACCGGGCCTTATTGGACTGGAGATGACCGATAAAATGCCAGCAGGCTGATTCTCTTCCGAGGTGATCGATTTTTTCCACCGCTTCCTGGATATAGTTTTCTCCCAGGTTGTGAAGCCCTGCATCAAGGGCCTGCTGCATCTGCTGCACAGGTTTTTTTTTACTTACCCCCACCAGCTGGATATCATCCGGATTTCTGCCGCAGCTGACGGCGGTTTTTATGATTTTTTCCCGGATGGCTGTCAGGTTCTCTTTAATTGTCGTCATGGCAGTTTTGTCCTTAAAATTGTATCGCCCCTAAAGAGACCAGGGTCTGTATCACCTCACACACGGGCAGGCCCACCACATTGGCATAGGAACCACGGATCTCTTTGACCATAAACGCCCCCAGTCCCTGGGCTGCATATCCCCCGGCCTTGTCATAAGGTTCATCAGTGCCAGTGTACCAGAGGATTTCTTGTTTTGTCAAAACCTTGAACAGGACCCTGGTTTCAACCGTGCTGGTCACCATCTGTCCCCGGGCATGATGGCCCACGGTATACCCGGTAAACACAGAATGGGTCCGGCCGCTGAGAAAATCAAGCATCTTGATGGCATCTGCTCTGTTTTCCGGCTTGCCAAGTACCTGGTTATCTTTGACCACAATGGTATCAGCCCCGATCACCCAGGCATCCCTGCGCTGCTGCATAATATGGCAGGTTTTCTTTTTTGCCAGTGCATTGACAAAGTCTGCAGGAGACTGGCCCTGGACCATGGCTTCATCCACATCAGCCGGCACAACTTCCAAGTCAAGTCCCATCTGTGCCAGCAGTCTTTTTCTTCGGGGGGACCGGGATGCCAGCACCAGTTTTTTTTTATCCATCCATTTCATGGAAGTGGTGTTTACCATAAAAAGCATGTTTTTGACAATCTTATTGCCTGGATCATCCAATTTTGGGTTGCCAATAAAAACCATGGTGCTACACTGGGCACGTAAATTCAAACCCCTGTGCTGTCCCGGGGAAGGAAAAACCTAATGAACCAACAAGTTTACGGCGTGCTGTTCGGCCTGGCAGCTTTTGCCTCCTGGGGATTTCTGCCCGCCTACTGGAAACAGATGCAGGCGGCCCTTCCCTTTGAAATTCTGTGCCACCGCATTGTGTGGTCCTGTGTGTTTTTATTTGCCATCCTCTGTTTTCAGAAAAGGGGGAAAGAGGTTTTCCAGGTGCTTAAATCGCCACCTCAATTAAAAGGCCTTGCCCTGAGCAGTGCACTGATCGCTTTGAACTGGTTTGTGTATATCTGGGCGGTCAATTCCGGCAGGGTGGTGGAAACCAGCCTGGGTTATTATATCAATCCCATGATCAATGTGCTGCTGGGATTTGTACTGCTGGGGGAAACCTTCAGCCGCCTGCAATGCATCTCCTTAGGGTTTGCCCTGACAGGGGTGATCTATTCCCTGGTGGCCTATGGGGCCCTGCCGCTGTTCGGCCTGACCCTGGCATTTTCATTTGCTTTTTACGGGTATTGCCGCAAACGCATCCAGGTGGCCCCCATGCCCGGACTGTTTGTTGAAACCCTGATCCTTATGGTCCCGGCCCTGGCATATATTGTTTTTCTGATGGTGTCAGGCCGGTCTCTGTTCTTAAAAAACACCGGCCTGAGCCTCTGGATGATCGGTGCAGGGGTAGTGACATCCCTGCCGCTGCTCTGGTTTGCTGCGGCTGCCAGACGGCTCAAACTGTCCACCATCGGCATTCTTCAGTATCTGGCTCCATCCATTGCCTTTGTGCTGGGGGTGTTTGTATACAAGGAAGCGTTTTCAATCCACAACCTGATCACCTTTGCCTGCATCTGGACCGGTGTGGTTCTGTATACACTGGAGTTCATAAAACATCATCACCCCAGGTCCTGACAAAACAGTTTTTTGCCTTGAAAAATGTGGGAAAATGGGATAGAAGTTCAACGATTATGCCTGGGTGGCGGAACTGGTAGACGCAAGGGACTTAAAATCCCTCGGTGCTGAGCACTGTACGAGTTCAATTCTCGTCCCAGGTACCAATAAAAAAAAGGGGTTATGGGAAAAACCAAAAACCCCTTTTTTACATCACCCCTTCAACTCCTTGCCATTTGAAAGATTAAGATAAAATATGGACAAAATTCAGATCAACGGCGGCAGAAAACTTGAAGGCGAGGTGGCCATTTCCGGAGCCAAGAATGCGGCGTTGCCGCTTATCGCTTCAGCCATCCTGGTGGATGGCACCTGTGAGTTCAATAATGTGCCACATCTTATGGATATCAGCAGCATCAGGCTTCTGCTCGAAGACCTGGGGGCAAAGTGCTTTTTTGAAGACCATGTCATGACCGTGGATGGGTCAGGCATCAACAAGATTGAGGCGGAATATGACCTGGTGCGCAAGATGCGGGCCTCAATTCTGGTGTTGGGGCCCCTTTTGGCAAGGTTCGGGCATGCCAAGGTGTCTTTGCCCGGCGGGTGCGCCATCGGTGCCAGACCGGTGAACATGCACCTGTCAGGACTGGCGGCCCTAGGGGCGAATATACATATTGACCAGGGGTATATTGAAGCCAGGGCCGAAAAATTAACCGGCAGTGAGATCTATTTTGATATCCCCACGGTGACCGGAACCGAAAACCTGATGATGGCAGCGGTGCTGGCCAAGGGGCAGACCGTGCTCAGAAACGCGGCCCGGGAACCGGAAATTATCTGCCTGGCAGATGCCCTCAATCAAATGGGAGCAGACATATCCGGGGCAGGTTCTGCCATCATCCAGATCCAAGGGGTGGATAAACTCAGACCGGCCAGGATCACGGTGATTCCCGACCGCATTGAAACCGGCACTTTTATGGTGGCAGCCGCCGCCACCAGGGGGGATGTCCGGATCAACGGATGCAACCCGGACCATATCGGCGGGGTGATCAGTAAACTCAAGGAAGCCGGGGTCAGAATCGACACCCGGGCTGACCAGATCCGTGTCAGGGGCGGCGACCCTGTCAAAAGCGTGGATATTCAGACCCTTCCTTATCCGGGATTCCCCACAGATATGCAGGCCCAGTTCATGACATTGATGTGCGTTGCCCAAGGCACCAGCATGATCCATGAATCCATTTTTGAAAACCGGTTTATCCATGCCAATGAACTGATGCGCATGGGAGCGGACATCACCCTTTCCAAAACCAACCTTGCCATTGTCAAAGGCGTGCCTGAACTTCAGGCTGCGCCGGTGATGGCCTCGGATCTGAGGGCCAGTGCATCACTTGTGATTGCAGGGCTCATGGCAAAAGGTACCACCGTGATCTCCCGGGTCTATCACATGGACCGGGGATATGAAGCCATTGAAGAAAAATTTTCCGTTCTGGGAGCGGATATGGTGCGCATCAAATAAAATTTTCACCATAGATCCGGGTGAGGACATGTGAAACCTTTCTCACATCCTGTGGTACCCCCCCTGGTCCCTGTCATCCTGGCCATGATGGCAGGGATCCTTGCAGGAAGTGTGTCCTTTTTGTCACACCCGGTATGGGCCGTTCTTTTCCCCGGGCTTTTATCGGTGTTCTCTTTTTTTGGAATTCCAGGCAGAAAATGTATGATTTTCTGCCTGTGTCTTGCGGCCGGGATCTTTGCAGGGCATAAAAGTTATCAGATTCACCAGCCCGATCTTCCGGCCGGGCATGTATCCAGATTCTACAATCAGCCGGGGATCACCCTGACTGGAAAAATTGTTTCATTTTCCCGGCAGTATCCCCATAAAATCCGGGTGGTCGTTGCCTGTCAGACAATTGTGGCAGAAAATGCCGACGGCACACAAAAATCTGCTGCTGCCAAAGGCCGCGTTTATTTAAACATATATGGCAACCCGGGCCTTTGTTTTGGATTCAATGACCGGATCAGGGTTTCAGGTCCGATCCGTCCTGTCAGAAATTTTGGCAACCCCGGGGCATTTGACTACCAGACATTTTTGAAACGCCAGGGCATTTTTGGTGCCATCCATACAGGTGCCGATAAGATTGAGCTTGTTTCAGATGATCCACCCTCTTTGTTGACCCGGGGTATCCAGGGCCTGGAAACAGTTCGGAACCGGTTTTATCATTTTGTCATGACCCGCCTGGAGCTTCAGGAGGGTGCCCATATCATGGCCGCTCTGGTCACCGGCATCAAACACAGACTGCCTGCCCGGCAGCGGGATCTGTTTGCCAAAGCCGGCACCTCTCATCTGCTGGCAATTTCAGGACTTCATATGGGGATCCTGTGTCTGATGTTTTTCTTTTTTTTCTTTCGGATCCTGTGTGTGTTTCCCTGGTTGCTGATTTCAGCCAGGGCAAAAAAAATCGCCGGTATCCTGACCCTGATTCCCCTGTGTCTGTATGCGGTTTTTTCCGGGTTTTCACCTTCCACCCAGCGGGCATTCATCATGACCGGAATATTCATGTTCTCGTTTCTGGGAGAAAGGCAGAGCCATCCTGTCAACACCCTGGCAGGTGCCGGTATTCTCATTCTTTTAGCAGATCCGGCCGCTCTTTTTTCCATATCTTTTCAATTGTCGTTTACAGCTGTGCTGTTCATTGTTCTGGGAATGGGTGCTGCGGCCCAATATGGCAGCTTTAAAATCCCCATAATACCCGGGTTTATGGTATCCATCTGTTTGATGACCGTGCTGGCAGGTCTTGGTACCTTTGCTCTGATTGCCCGGTACTTTAACCTTGTTTCTCTGGTTCAGATACCTGCGAATCTTTTGCTGGTGCCGGTAATCGGATTTGCCTGCCTGCCCCTTGGCCTGGCAGGGTTCATGGTCTGGCCCCTGGCTCCTGGTCTGGCCGGCGGGATTCTGACCATGGCTGCCGGGATGGTCTCTTTTTGCATCAGGTATCTCACCTGGCTGACAGACCTGCCGTTTGCCTGGTCATACCTGCCTTGCCTGCCGCCAGGTGCCGTGGCAGGCATATATCTGGTGATGGCTGTCATGTTCCTGGCGCTGTATTTTAAAAAAACAACATGGGTTGTGGCAATGGTCATGGTATTGCCAGCCGGCCTGTACGCAATACAGGTGACCATGCAGCAGCGTGTGCCTTCCACCCATATGACTGTCACAATCCTGGATGTGGGCCAGGGGAATGCCGCATTGATTCAGACCGTTGAAGGCAGAACCATCCTGGTAGATGGCGGCGGTTTTTCAGGTGGAAGCAGTTTTGACGTGGGCAGGTATGTGGTGGCTCCTTTTTTGTGGCACCAGGGGATCACTGTTCTGGACATGGTGATCCTCACCCATCCGGAATCAGACCACATGAACGGACTTGTGTTTATTGTGGAAAATTTCACGGTGGGATCTCTGGTTAAGAACACGGACACAAGCTCCCATGAATCGTTTGACCGCATCATGGCTGCGTGCCGGCAAAAAAAGATCTCCATTTTTGTTCCTGGTTGTGAAAAAAACCAGGTGGCCTGGGACAAAACCAGGCTGAAGTTTTTTCAGTGTGAATCTGTCGTTCCCGGGTTGAATCCCAATGACAACTCTGTGGTGTTCAAACTGGTGCTGGACAATTTTTCCATGTTGTTTCCAGCAGATATCATGGAAACAAGAGAACAGCTTTTGGCCGGGTCAAGAAAAGAACAGATCTCATCGCAGCTCCTTCTTTCGCCCCACCATGGCAGCAACAGCTCTTCCACCCATTTTTTTCTTGACTGGATCCGGCCTGAAAGCGTCATCATCTCATGCGGGTTTAACAACCCCTACCGGTTTCCCCACCCGGATGTGCTGGAGCGGTACCGCCAAAGAAAGATCACCGTTTTCAGAACCGATCACCATGGTGCGGTCACCATCACCTCTTCCGGCACAGGATATACCGTTGCCACCCATCGCCGGATTCCCTGACCCCGGCACCTTGGTTAACAGAGGTCTCTCTGGGTATTTTTTTGAGCGTCACCCCGATATTTTTCTGCCCAGCAGATGGGTTTTGGGCCTGAAATATTTGATAAAAGGAACGATCACCTTGTTTTTATTTCCGCCTGATACATCATAGGTGATACTGACAATCGGTACCCCGGTTTTGGCTTCCAGCCTGGCAGCCATGGCTTCGGTGACCAGACCTGGACAGCAGAATGCCGGGGTGGTCTGGACCAGGAGGGCCAGGTCAGGATGTTCCTGGAGAACATGGTGGATCTTTAAAATATTGTCCATGGATTCACCTGTATGTTCGGGCTGGATCCCATACTGTTCCAGGACATTCTCAGATGGATGTGACACCATAAAATCGGTTTCCTGCAGCACCGGTTCAAAATAGGGGAAATATTTTTTTTCCATGGCCTGGGTGGCAACCTGCAGGGCTTTATTGGAGATCAGGCTCAGATACTTGCCCTCCTTGAACCATTTTTTAAAATAGGAGTTGGCAATGATCTTGATATATTTATAATAGGGGGTGGTGACCACTTCTCCGCCATTGGCTTCGATATAGTGAATCAAATTCTGGTTCATCACTTCATTGTCTCTGACATACAGGTCTCCGAAAATGGCCACTTTGGGCCGGGTGCCGGTGCCGCGGGTCTTGATTTTGCTGAACAGAGGGATGGCCCGGGCCAGGGCCTCCTGCTTGGAGGTGCCTTTTGCAAACGCCCGGCTGATGATCACAAGTGCTCTGGACAGTGTCCGGTCGGTCTCGCCTTTGTTTATCTCATATGGCCTGATTTTGCACCCGATGCTCCTGAGAAGTCCGCCGAACATATAGGCAAAATACGCATTGGTGGAGGCTTTGAACGATATATCAAACAGTGACAGCTCCCCTAAGTATATCCCTGATTTTTCAAATCCGCTGCCTTCCTGCCGGAAAATCTGCTGGATATGGTAGGGATACATCCGGATATTGCAGGCGATGTCTGACCGGTTGAGCCACAGCAGGGTCTTTTCCGGATCCAGGTTATGCTTTTTAACGGTATGAATAAAACCTGCGGCAACAGCATTGAGTGGAATGCACTGGCCAGTGTTGGTGAGCAGGCTTTTTTTGAGGGTTTCAGTGGTCTCTTCCATTAAATACGCCGAAACCCCCTCATTTTGAAATGTGGATACGATCAACTGTCCGGTCAGGGTATCCCAGTTGGGGAAGATAATATTTTTATCTGCCGGGCGGTCAAAATACCGGGGAGAAAAATCCAGGGGCAGGTCTGCGGGTGCACCTTTTGCCTGATGGTGGTTGTTGAATGCCCTTACTGCCGCTTCAATTCTGGTCTCATACCCTACACTGGAATCATGTTCATCCAGCTCCAGCACAAGATAGGGCTTGTTGGACCGCTCCATGATCTGTTTGAAATATGTCACCCCGAAAGCATCTGGTGAACACTTGAATGACGTGATATAGACTGGATATATCCCATCTGTCATTGCTGCAGCCCATGCGGCTTCCAGGATCCGGGCCGCGTATTTCCAGTGGATTTCCGAAAGCAGCGGCTGGATAGGGGTGAAATCGATGCCTGTGGTATCCAGCATATCCTGGAAAAAGGTCTGGACACCCATTTTTTCAAATATCTGGGGGATATGGTGGTTCATGGTATCTGGCAAAACTGTGTAGGGACGTCCCAGCAACAGCACTCTGACACCCGGGCCTGCCTGGGCCTGGAAAAGAGAGGACAAACTTGCCTGGTTTTGTTTGCGGAACTCCAGGGCTTTTTCCCAGGCAGTGTGGATATCAAAAAAGGAAACTGTCCGGTCCGGTGATATCTGTTTTAAGGCCCGGTACAGGGCCATTTTGGTGTGAAGACCGGTGTACAGATATTTGATGGTGGGCATCACCAGACGGTTTTCATCACATTTATCCAGGCAGGCAATGACCGACGGGGTGAACTGGGTGTAATAACAGTGCTGTCGCCGGATCCGTTTTTGATCCGGTCTGTCTTCAAAATAAAAAGGCAGAAACAGATAATCCGCTTTTTTTAGAAGATGGGCCACATGGCCGTGCAGGGCCATGACCGGTGCACAGAACTCCGCTTTGGCAAGGGTTTTTCCCAGGGTCACCGGCTGTTTCAGGTTGCGGCTGACAATGGTTTTAATTCCCACAAGAGAAAAAAACAGTTCCCAGAATTCAAGGTCCTCAAACAGGTGAAGGGCCGCCGGGATACCCAGAGTCGGCCCGTCAGTCTGAGGGGGCGTTTCCATGGGCCGAAGATTTTTTTTCCGAAGCTTTGTAAGGTTATACCGGTTTTTTACAGGAACCATTTTTTGTGTGTCATAATCTCTGCCGCACAAGAACCCATAGGCCTGGGGCCGGCCATCCACATGGGCAATGGTGAGTTTGCAGTGGTTGGTGCACAACTGGCAGACCTCCTGGTGGACCGGGATCTTTTTTTGCCACAAATCAAAGCCGCGAAACTGTGTTTTTGGGATCTGCTCTTCTCTGGCCAGAAGGGCCACACCCAGGGCACCGGTCAGATGACAGAACTGGGACACATGGATCGGTTTTTGCAATTTTTGTTCAAAAGCCGCCACCAAAGCTCTGTTTCTTGCAGTTGCCCCCTGAAAAAGAATACAGTTGCCGATTCGGCCCACGGTGGCCACTTTGGTCAGGTAATTGTCTCTCACCGAATGGAGCACAGACGCAAGGATCTCATTTTTTTCATACCCTTCAGCCAGAAAAAAATTGATGTCTCGTTCCATGAAAACCGTGCACCGGTCACTGGACACCGGGGCATTGACCCCTTCTGCTTTTTCTGAATATTCTGAAAGGGGACACGACAGTTTCTGGGCCTGCTCTTCAATGAAACTGCCAGTGCCGGCGGCGCAAACGGTGTTCATTACAGAGGCGGTGACCCGGCCGTCCCTGAGCAGGGTGAATTTGGCATCCTGGCCACCGATCTCAATGATGGTGTCCACATCTTTGTTCAGATTCACGGCTGCAGTGGCATGGGCCGTGATTTCATCAGGCTCTATGTCCGCACCGATGATTCTGCCGCTGATGCGGCGGCCTGACCCTGTGGTTCCGCATCCCTTAACAACCACTTGCAGATTATGCCCGGCCATGAACCTGTCCATGGCCTCAAATATTATCTGGACCGCCTGGACCGGGCGGGATGCGGTCTTGGTGTAACAGCCCATAACAGGCACCTTGTCCTGGTTGATCAGAATGCTTTTGGTGCTGGTGGAACCCACATCCAGGCCCAAAAAGGTGGAGGACAGATCCACCCGGGCCGGGTCAGTATAAATTTCAACCTCAACCCCGTCATGGACAAACTGCCTGTAACAGGAAAATTCAGGATAATCTGACAATGTTAAAGATAACGCCGGATACAGGTAGCTGTCTTTTCTGTATGTGTCTTTGAAAAAAGCCTGGGGCGAATCAAAAGATCTGCGTGTCATGCTCTTTTTCTGCAACCGGTCCCAGAGACAGAAGGCGGCACCTGCCGCCCCATACACCTGGGAACAGTCGTCAATGGTCAGGCCGGTATCTAAAATCGATTCCAGGTACCGGGTCACGGCAATGTTTTTGGAAACGCCTCCGCAAAAAATAATTTTCCCTGAAAGGGTGCACCCTTTAAACAGCGTGTTGGCAATGTTTTTGGCCAGTCCGTGGCAGAGGCCGTCACAGATCTGTTCAATGTTATAGCCTTCCTGCTGGGCATGGATCAGATCGGTTTTGGCAAACACCGCACACCGGGTGGCAATATCAGGCCGCTGCTGCCTGTTTTTTAACGCATTTTCACTGATTTCATTGGAGCCTTTCAGGTTCAGCCGCCTGGCCTGCTGATCCAGAAAGCTGCCGGTGCCGGCAGCACAGGAGGTGTTATGCCTGGCCCCGGTATAATTTCCTTGTGCATCAAACAGGCTTAGGGAAAATTTTTCTCCCCCGACATGGAGGAGGGTATCAAACCCGATTTTATGAAAAGCTCTGGCAGCCCGGATGATCGCCACCTGTTCATCAAACCGGTCATGGCAGAACACAAATTCCGGGGTGGCATCGGTGACCGCCACGTATGCTGCACGGGTCACTGTCTCATGGGACAATAATACAGACAGACAGTGCCTGACATTCCCGTGATGAAACGCTGAAGCTTTGTGAAGCAGATTTTTATGGTCATCAATGACAGCAACACTCACTGAAACAGATCCAACATCAATACCGGCAATTGCATATTCCATTTTATAATGATTCCTTTACCTGATTCCAGAATTCCTTTACACCGTTTATCCAGCCGTCCAGAAACATTTTCTTGTGGTCCGCGCTTCCACCGATGGTAAACCGGTCCACCCCATATTTTCCCATAGTATTGTCAAAGTAATCCTTGAGCCGGCTGTCTTGAACCAGTTCATACGTATCAGGTATATGCAATACGTATAACAGATCTTCAAAATGAGCGGATTTTCCCCATTTTTCCCCCTCTTTGCGGCCCAGCCGGTAAAACTGTCTGACCCAGGCCTGCTTTTCTTTTTGCAGCCGTTTAACAACCTCAGACATATCAAATTCCTGGGAAAACCGTTTCTGGAACTCCTCTTTTTTCTGGATCGCATCTGTGACAGCATCCTGGAACATTTTTGAAAAATTAAAACTGTCCCGCCACTCCTTGAGTCTTTCATGGAGCATGTCAGGTATGCTTAAGGTGATTTTCTGGGCCATGCCGCCCTCCTTGTAACATGGTTTGGCTTTATGTTCATCATTATTTTTTAATGATGAACAGGTTTATACGTATTGTTTTTTTGCTTACGTGTCAACAGTTTTTTATCGGTTTCTATTTCTTGTGTTTTTCTTATAGATCAGTTATAAGACAATACATGATGAGAACCTGTTTCTTTGAGCCCATCGGCAGATTTTTTTCAAAACATATCGAATCTGCGGGCAGAATGTTTCTGTTTTTTGCTTCCGGTATCCGGCAGATATTTGTCACACCTTTTCAGGCGGGCAAGGTGTTGGATCAGATTTTGTTTATCGGAGCCAGATCCTTTTTTGTCATTTTGCTCACCGGCATTTTCACAGGTATGGTTTTAGGGCTTCAGGGATATTACACCCTGGTGACATTCGGGTCTGAAGCTGTCCTGGGAGCTGCGGTTGCCCTGACCCTGATCCGGGAACTGGGACCGGTTCTCACCGCCATCATGATCACGGCCAGGGCCGGGTCAGCCATGACAGCCGAAATAGGGGTCATGCGCATGTCAGAACAGATTGATGCGTTGTTCACCATGCACATAAATCCTGTCCGTTTTGTGTTTACCCCCAGGATAGTGGCAGCCATCATCAGTTTTCCTTTGTTGACCGCCCTTTTTGATGTGGTGGGAATACTGGGCGGATACCTGTCAGGATCACTGCTTCTGGGAATAAACGAAACCCTCTACATGGACAAGGTGATTCAGAGCGTAAACATAGCTGATATCTGGGGGGGCTTTTTTAAATCCGTTGTTTTTGCCCTGGTGGTCATTACTGTCTGCAGTTACAGGGGATACTATTCCCATTTAAACCGCCAGGGTGAATTCGGGGCAAAAGGAGTGTCTCTGGCAACCACCAGGGCAGTGGTGCAGTCCTGTGTCTGTATTTTGATCTGTGATTATGTAATCACCTCTTTTCTGGTGTAGATCATGACAACCCCATTTATTGAATTCAAGGATGTAAAAAAACGATTTGGTTCCCAGGAGGTCCTCAGAGGGGTGAACCTGTCCATACCCAAAGGCTGTATCACGGCTGTCATCGGTAAAAGCGGGACAGGAAAGTCGGTTTTACTCAAACACATTGCCGGCCTGGTAAAAGAGGATTTTGGCCAGGTGCTGATACAGGGGGAGCCCTTGAACCATCTTCCCGGAGAAAAAGCTCTGGCATTAAAAAAAACCATGAGCTACATGTTCCAGGACAATGCCCTGTTTGATTTTCTCACCGTATTTGACAACATTGCACTGCCCCTTTCAGAAACATCCCGGATGTCAAAGATGCAGATAAAAAAAAAGGTCCATACCCGGATGTCCCAGTTGAGTATAGAGGGCATTGACCAGAAATATCCGTCCGAGCTTTCCGGAGGCATGCGCAAGCGGGTGGCCCTGGCCCGGGCCCTTGTTACAGATCCCGAAATAATTTTGTTTGATGAGCCCACCACCGGACTGGATCCGGTGCGCAAAAATAATGTCCACCATATGATCAGACAATATCAGAAAAAATTTGGTTTTACCGCTGTGATAGTGAGTCATGACATCCCTGACATATTTGATCTGGCCCAGCATATTGCTTTGCTGGACGAAGGGGTCATCATTTTTGAAGGCACCGGACAGGAGATACTGCACTCAAAAACAGGCAAGGTGCATGCCTTTATCCAGGGAAAGGATTATTTTGTATGAATGAAGCAAAACGCAATTTTTATGTGGGGATTTTTGTGATTATCACAATGGTCTGTGCAGGATATCTGCTGATTGTGGTCGGGGATTTTTCCCGGTTTTTCAAAAACAGGTATACTGTGCATGGATATTTTTCTTCAGTATCCGGTCTGAAAGAAGGGGCGGGTGTGGAGCTTGCCGGGGTCAAAATCGGTCATGTGTCAACAATCAGTATCGATACCAGACACCTGGTGGCAAAGGTGACATTTGATATCGACAAGAACATTACCATATCTGAAGACAGCATTGCATCCATAAAAACCGCTGGTATCATCGGCGAAAAAAATATAGACATTCTCCCCGGCGGTTCAGACATGATGCTGGAACACGGGGATGAAATTGAAAATACAGAATCATCTCTTGATATTGAATCATTGATCAGGAAATTTTTTTTCCGTGTCACCGCCCAGTAACCTTGTTTCTTCATGGTTAAATTGATCCGCATTAATTTTTAGTTATAAGGAAAAATGAAGATGAAAAAAAAATATCAGGTTCTGCTGTTTCTGGGGATTTTTGTTTTTACAGCCATGGGTTCACCTGTGTGGGCATCAGACACAACTTCAGGAGAACCGGTGATTTCACCAAAACAGGCTGACCCAGGGGTTGAACAGGAGGGGTTTGAAGATGACCTGTTTGAGGAATATCAAAACGGGGGAGAACATACCGTCCAGGTGGCTGACCCCATATATTATTTTAATTATGCTATGTATGAGGTGAACGACAAACTCTACTTCTGGGTACTCAAACCCCTTGCAAAAGGTTATAAGGCTGTGGTGCCCACATCTGCCAGAACCGGTATCCGTAATTTTTTTCACAACCTTATGTTTCCGGTCCGGTTCGCAAACAATCTTTTCCAGGGAAAACTGACACAGGCATCAGATGAAATAGGTATCTTTCTGGTCAATTCCACCGCCGGTATCCTGGGTTTCACCCAGCCGGCACAGAAATATCTGGGTATGCGCACCCAGACCGAAGACCTGGGTCAGACCCTGGGAAGTTACAAGATCAAAGAGGGGTTCTACCTTGTGCTTCCGGTACTTGGGCCCAGCACCTTCCGGGATCTTTTGGGCAGGGCAGGGGACTACTTTATCACCCCGGTCAATTATGCAGAGCCCTGGGAGCTTGAATGGGGACTTGACATCGTTGATATGATCAATCGGACATCATTTCATATCGGTGATTACGAGGCGTTGAAAAAAGCGGCCCTGGATCCCTATACAGCCATCCGAAATGCCTATATTCAGAACAGAAGACAGCAGATCAAAAATTAACCGGGAAAAGATCATTGCGGCGGAAGGGAAGAAAATACCGCATCCGGTGGGACCGGACATGGGCAAGCAGGCCCGGATCAAGTGTCACAAAATGCAGATGATCTCCTTGTACCAGGGACCTGGATATCAGGTTTCCGTCCGGCCCGACAGCTACAGCCAGCCCGGAAAATTGTAATCCTGCTCCATTGTCTCCGGTCTGGTTTACTGCAGCGATAAACACCCCGTTATCAAAGGCTCTGGCAGGCAGATGCCGCATCCAGGAGACAAATTTCTGTTCCGGGGTTCCCCTGGGGGATGCATGGGGCAAAATGATGAGATCCGCCTGCTGCAGGGCCATGGCAGTGGATAATTCCGGAAAATGGGCATCATAGCAAAGCTGTATCCCAAACCGGATGCCGCCGTGTTCAAACACCGGAATACGGGTGCCTGGAGTGAAAACCCCCTGTTCATTGGGGGGAATGTGCAGTTTTCGATACTTGTCGTGGGGGGTATGGGGAACAAACACCAGATGGGACCCATATGTCTTTTTGTCATCCGCCTTTTCAGCCAGACCTGCCAGGATTGCCAGATTCAGCTGATCAGACAGCTGCTGAAATGTCTGGATCAGGTCCGTTTCTATGGCCCGGGCAATGTCATTCACCTGATGGCCTGCCCCATACCCGGTAAGATTCATTTCCGGAAACACCACTATATCCGCTTTTTTTCGGCCTGCGGCCCGGACGGCATCAAGGCAGGTGTTCAGGTTCTGTTCAAATTCCCCCACCCTGCTTTTGACGACAGCAAGGCAGATTGTTACAG
>JAIPDY010000013.1 GCA_021737445.1 Desulfotignum sp. | reverse complement strand
CATGGGTTTCATCTCAAGGCCCAGGTTGGAGCCGATGGGAGACCCCAGGGGCATGACCGCGGCTGCGCCTGCATCATAAAGCCGGCGGGAAATGGTGATATCCGGCATTACATAGGGGAGAACGATAAATCCTTCTTTGGCCAGAATCTGTGTCGCCTTCAGGGTTTCATGGTTGTCCGGCAGCAGGTACTGCATATCCGTGATCACCTCGATTTTAATGAAATCGCCGCATCCGGCCTCCCTGGCGATATGTGCAATGCGGACCGCCTCTTTTGCTGTTCTGGCACCCGAGGTGTTTGGCAAAAGCGTCACCGTATCCGGGATATGGGAAAGAATATTATCTTGTGGGGGAGCCTTTGGATCCACCCGGCGCAGGGCAACGGTAATTATTTGGGAGCCGCTGGCCGCAAGCATGGGGCCTATGAGTGAATTTGATGCAAATTTTCCCGTGCCGGTGAGCAGCCGGCTGGAAAAAGATCTGCCGCCTAAAGTGAGCTGGTCTTCCATTCTCATCCCCCTCCCACAAAACACAGCAGTTCAATGGTATCCCCTTCCTGCAACAGGGTGTCCGCCCATGCCGTCTGCTGAATAATGGTGTGGTTATGCTCAACCACCAGGGATGAGAGGTCAAGGTCTCTGGTCTTTACAAGGTCAAGGATATTCGGTATACAGGTTTCCACAGCCTCTCCGTTCAATCTGATCTTCATTCCGCCTCCACAGCTTAATGTAAAATTTTTAAGTCAATGGGGGGATTGAAACGGTTATGCCGGGGAAAAATAGAAAAATTTTCTGGTTGGTCTGCACTTTCCCTACGCCGGTATTACCCGTATCAGGTTCCAAGGGTTGAAGCGGGCCGCTTCTCTCAGCCGGTTAAGGCACCCCCAGTGAACTGCAAGACACTATAATCCAATTTCAGACTGGTGTCAAAATGAAATAAATATAAAAAGGCCTTACACAGAAGCGTAAGGCCTTTTAAACACCATAAAGGGGATTAATGCGATTATCCCCCAACGTTTCCAGGTTCAATCTCTTTCCAGGCGCGGTTTACCTTGCTGCCTACGGTCCCAAAAAGGTCGTCAAGCTCATTTTTCATGGGTGACCAGTCAGAGGGACACTCTTTTTCCAGTTGATCCACCCGCATCCGGGCAGTTGATACTTCCTGTTCCAACTGTCCAATAAGCGGCAGTATTTTTTCCTTCTGCTCAGATCCATAGCTGTCAGCCGTCTTTTTCATGGCCTCAAGTTTGTTTTTCCAGGCGGTAACCTCGGCCAGCATCGCATTGCAATAGTCTTTTACTTTCATGGGTGCTCCTTTATTTAAGGATTGTTAATGAATTCGCTTTGGGAATCCATCTTAAGATTCTGAAAACATATTGCCCTGTTAAACAGAAATAGGCAGTAAGAAAAAGGAGGCAACAGGGAATACTGATTTCAATTGCTGTCAACCATCAAATTAATACAGTTTTGGGCAAAAGCAATCTGAAAGAAGAAAAAAACAGCAAATTTTGACTGGATAGATCTGCTTTTGGAGGGATTATCTCAATATGATTGACTGGGAAGATCAGTATGCAAAAAATATGAAAAAGTATGATGGTTATGCCATTGGGAAAACCTTCAGATACCTGTCGGAACCGGACATCATTTCTCTTGCAGGGGGGTTGCCATCTCCGGATCTGTTTCAGACATCCGCTACGTGGTCCCTGATTTTCAGAATCCCACAGGGATAACCATGTGCCTGGAAAAAAGAGTAAAGCTGATGTTATAGCCAAAATGCCCTGGTATCATAGCATGTTTTAATAGACCACTTTGGTTGTTTCGCTGTCAAACAGATGCATCTGTTCAAGGTTGAACCCGAGGGAAATTTTTTCCCCGGGTTTGACAATTTTTCTGCCCTCTCCCTTGGCAATGAGAGACACCCCGTTAAAATCGACATGGAGGTGGGATTCGTTTCCAAGGGTCTCCACGACCTTTGTCGTGCCGCTGAAGATCCACTCTTCAGGAAAAGAGTCATCTTCTCTATCTGAAAGAATGATCTCCTCTGTTCTCAGCCCCATCACAACCTTTTGTCCGGGCAAAAGGTCTGTGCCGTTACGGGGGGGGACTGGAATTTCAAGTCCACCGTCAAACTTTACGGTCACAGCCCCGTTTTTTGTTTCAATGGAACCAGGGGTCAGGTTCATGGGAGGGGTGCCGATGAACCCTGCCACAAATGTGTTGACAGGGTTAAAAAAAAGATCCAGGGGGGTGCCTACCTGTTCTATATGCCCGTCCCTTAAAACCACGATCCTGTCAGCCAGTGTCATGGCTTCGACCTGGTCATGTGTCACATAGACAATAGTGGAGTTTACCCGCTGGTGCAGCAGTTTTATTTCAGCCCGCATCTGGATACGCAGCTTGGCATCGAGGTTGGACAAGGGTTCGTCAAAAAGAAACACGGATGGTTTTCGTACCATAGCCCGGCCCATTGCCACTCTCTGCCGCTGTCCGCCTGACAGTTCATGCGGCTTTCGCAAAAGAAGGTCTTCAAGCCCGAGAATAGCTGCCACTTCCTGGACCCGTCTTTGAATATCCTTTTTTGGTGTGTTGGAGAGTTTTAAACCAAAGGACATGTTGTTGAATACATTCATGTGCGGATAAAGGGCATAGTTCTGGAATACCATGGCAAGCCCCCTGTCCTTGGGAGCCACATCATTGACAATCTTGCCCCCGATGGTAAGGGTGCCTTCCGAAATCTCTTCTAGCCCCGCAATCATCCTGAGCACGGTTGATTTACCACAGCCGGAAGGTCCTACCAGCACCAGAAATTCCTTGTCTCTGATCTCCAGGTTTATTCCGTGAACGACCTGTGTTTTTCCGTATCGCTTCACCACATTGGTAAATTTTAATTCAGTCATCATGATTGTCCTGCATGTTTATTTTCAGTTTATCCTGATCGAGTAAATGTTATTAATTAGTCAATTTTGGATAAAAAAACAATATGAATCCAACTAAAATCTTGACTCTTTTGAAATTTCCCATTAATTAAATGAGACAGTTGTGGAAGAGATCCATGTCAAGTCTGGCACCGGGGTTTGGGGCCGGCAAAAATTTTAATTTTTTAAATCTGGAGGACATATGAAAATATTAAAGCTGTTTTTGTTGGCCATTGTCGCTGCATGTCTGGCTTTTCCTGTATCCGCCTTTGCAAAGCCGGTTACCATCAACTGGTGGCACGCCATGAGAAGCGCCAGGGGAAAAGTCGTCGATAAAATGATCCAGGATTTCAATGAATCTCAGTCTGACTACCATGTTGTCGGAACGTTCAAAGGGAACTACGATGAAACCATGAACGCGGGGGTAGCTGCATTCCGGGCCAAGAAACAGCCCCATATCCTCCAGGTCTTTGAGGTCGGCACCCAGACCATGATGCTTTCGGGCGCTGTGTATCCGGTGCACAAACTCATGAAGGATGCAGGGTATGAAATCGACTGGTCAAACTATCTTCAGGCAGTGCTCTCCTACTACATGAATTCGGATGGCGATCTTATGTCCATGCCGTTCAACTCATCTACGCCCATCATGTACTACAATGTGGATCAGTTTAAGAAAGCCGGTATTGCACCGCTTTCCAAGACCGATCCCATTACGTGGGATGAACTTGGCGAGATTACCAAAAAACTGGTGGACTCAGGTGCCGCCCCTTATGGAATGGTGACTGCATGGCAGTCCTGGACCCAGATCGAAAATTACAGTGCCATCCACAACCTTGCTTTTGCCAGCAAAGCCAATGGATATGAAGGGCTTGACTGTGAACTTCAAATTAACAATCCCAAGGTGATCGCTCACATAGAACGGCTCAAAAACTGGACTCAGGACAAACGGTTCATGTATGGCGGCCAGAAATACCAGGGTCCAAAATCTGAATTCATAGCACAGAATGCGGCTGTGTACATTGACTCTATCAGCGGGATTGCAAAACTGCAAAAAGCTGTGAATGACTTTACCTGGGATGCCGCCCCCCTGCCTGTGGAATCATGGATGAAAAAGCCCCAGAACTCAATCATTGGCGGTGCATCTCTCTGGGTACTCCAAGGGCACACCAAAGAAGAGTATAAAGGGGTTGCAGCGTTTCTCAAATTTCTGGCCAACAATGAAATGCAGGAATACTGGCATAAACAAACCGGTTATTTTCCCATCACTCTGAATGCGTATGAGGATCTTAAATCCAAGGGATATTATGAAGAAAATCCCCTTCAGACAGTGGGGATCAACCAGCTCAACCGGGCCACCCCCACCAAGATATCAAGGGGGCTGCGGCTTGGTTATTTTGTTCAGATCAGAAACATCATCAACGAAGAGCTCGAACTTGTATGGAACGGGAATAAAACCCCCAAAGAGGCTTTGGATTCAGCGGTTTCCAGGAGCAATGAGCAGCTGAGAACATTTGAAAAAACATATAAATAGAACATCGGAATCCGAAAGTGAGAACAGAGAAACCAGAATGCATGGTTTCTCTGTTCTTTAAAGCCAATGATTAAACGCGCTTTTTTTAAATCAAAATTTCTGCCCTATCTGCTGATTCTGCCCCAGATTGTCATAACACTGACCTTTTTTTACTGGCCGGCTCTGCAGGGAATCATCCAGTCCACACTGCTCAGCGACCCCTTTGGCAGGCAGAGTAAATTTGTATGGTTTTACAACTATATAGCACTTTTCACAGACCCGCTTTACCTGAAGTCTATTTTTACAACCCTGGTGTTCAGCCTGGCCGTGGCTGCGGTTTCCCTCTTTTTCGGTCTGTTTATCGCCACCATGGCCAACAGGGCACTGCAGGCAACTGCAGTTGTCAGAACCATGCTGATATGGCCCTATGCTGTGGCACCGGCCATTTCAGGCATAATGTGGCTCTTTCTCCTTCATCCCTCTTATGGCGTTGTTGCCCTTGGCATTAAAAAATGGTTTGGCGTCAACTGGAATCCTGTGCTGAACGGGACAGACGCCATGGTCATGATCATCATGGCATCTGCCTGGAAGCAGATAAGCTATAATTTTGTATTTTTCATGGCAGGACTCCAGGCCATTCCCAAATCCCTTATTGAAGCGGCTGCCATGGATGGCGCCTCTCCTTTCAGAAGATTTGTAACCATAACCCTGCCGCTTTTGTCCCCCACTTTTTTCTTTTTGTCTGTCATGAATATCATTTATTCCTTTTTTGAGACCTTTGGCATCATTCATACAATAACCCAGGGAGGGCCGGGCGGCGCTACCAATATCCTTGTTTACAAGGTTTACCAGGACGGGTTTGTGGGGCTGAATCTAGGATCATCTGCTGCACAGTCAGTGGTGCTCATGTCCCTGATTATTTTGATTACAGCGCTGCAGTTCAAGTTTGTTGAAAAGAAAGTACAATATACTGGATAAATATAACGATTATGGTTGAGAAAACACCGCTGCTGGATCTGTTTACCTATCTGTTTCTGATATTGGGAATATTTATTGTTGGATTTCCCATTATCTACAGCCTTATTGCAGCCACCCTGCCCCTGGAAGAGGTTTCAAAGGTTCCCATGCCCCTTGTTCCGGGAAACCAGTTTATGGTCAACATGACAGAAGCATGGACAAGAGGGGATCTTGCCACCCAGATCTTTAATTCCATTGTTATGGCGACCGGGATCACAGTGGGCAAAATAACCGTGTCCATGATCGGCGCATTTTCCATTGTATATTTTGATTACAGATTCAGGGCCGTGGCTTTTGCATCTGTATTCTGCACATTGATGCTGCCGGTGGAAGTGAGAATCCTTCCCACATATGAAATGGCAGCCAATGTACTGGGTCCTCTTCAGCCGGTATGGGAGTATCTGCACATGAACGATTTCCTTTCCTGGTTTTCAGGTCATGACATAGATATCTCTCTTAACTGGTCCCTGCTTGACTCATACACCGGCCTGACCCTGCCTCTGATTGCTTCTGCAACCTGTACCTTTCTTTTCCGCCAGTTTTTTCTCACTGTTCCAGAAGAGTTGTGTGAGGCCGCAAAAATGGATGGTGCCTCGCCCATGACGTTTTTTAGAAAAATTTTGTTTCCATTGTCCAAAACCAATATTGCAGCTTTGGTTGTCATTGAGTTTGTATACGGTTACAACCAGTATTTATGGCCCCTGCTGGTCACCACAAACCCAAAGATGACCACAGCGGTCATAGGTCTTCAGAACCTGATTCCCATGGCAGACGACCTGCCGGAATGGAATGTCGCCCTGGGAGGTGCCCTTCTTGTCATGCTGCCGCCGGTTCTTGTGGTGCTGTTAATGCAGCGCTGGTTTGTCAAAGGACTCATTGAAAAAGAAAAATAATACACCACATGCTGATTACAACCAGGTGTTTATCTATGAGAGCCCAAAACACGGATACTGTCTACAGCATAGTCTCCACCTTCATTGATAAACGAAATACCGTCAAATGCCTTGAACATGTTGTCTTTTGTATTCAGAACCTCATCCTTTCCTATCATCACCTTCATTTTGCCATCTGCATATCGCATCCAAGAGAGAGATTGGGGTTCATTTTGACGGAACATTCTCCCCTGTCGTGTCATATCTATAACCGAAGATCCTGATGGATCAAAGCGGATTAAAGCCAGGGATTGTTCATTTTCCAGCAAGAATTTGACCACATATCCTGAATTCCGGTATTGATCGTGATACGTTCTGAACTCGAAGCTTTGCCCGAGTTGATTTGACAGCATTTTCATCGTGATTTCAATTGCAAAAGCATTATCAATCCTTTGTTGAATATAAAGCTCTGGAGGGTCTGAGGCCTGTGTGCCCTGTTGTGGATTCATCATCTCTTTGACCACTTGCCCAAATATATCTGCTATCCTTTTCTCAGCACTATCTGGTTGATCGGATTGCATAGTTTTGGAAACAGCTCTTTCAGAGTGCAAAAAATAGTTTGAATCTACCCAAAAGTTGCCTGAAACAGGTGTCCATCTCGGGTTTGTGCTGAAATCTCCATCCGTAAACGCATCTTCCAGTAACACTGTTGTCCAGGGTCCTTGGGAGGCCGACGATTTTCTTTGCTCTGTTTGCCGGGTAACGGTATCCTCCAGCGTTTCCAACAGAGCATGGGACGGCTGACCCGTCTGCGAAAGATCGGCATCTCTTTGAAATTGACGAATACTCCTGCTTGTATTCCGGCCCGTCAATCCATCAATCGCTCCAGAATAGTAGCCCAGGTCCTGCAGATGTTTTTGGATGGAGACAATAAGGTTTTTGTCGATTCTTTTCGTTTCTCCCGGTCTTGTTTCAGACTGCAGTTGAATTGCCAGTTGTTGCGCCCTGGCTACCTGGTTGTAAGTCATTTTCTGTGCAATCTCATCACGATAGAGAGCCGCTTTTTCATGACCCTGCGAAGCTGCAAGATTGAACCAGGCATGTGCCTGGGCATAGTCCTGCAGCACGCCCTTTCCCTGGGCGTACATACTGCCAAGAATGTATTGGGCCTCAGGATTTCCTTCATTGGCCAGAGGCGTAAATTCATTGCGTGCGTTGCCGTATTGCCCGCGAAGGTACTGATCCAGTCCGTCGCTGTAATCAGCAGATGCCCCCATTGGGGTGCACACTAAGAGGCCGACCAATAGCATGAACAGAACTTTCATGGTTCATTCCCCTTTTTTTTTCTCCCCATGACCAGCAGCGCTATCCCGCCCACCAAAGCAAGACCGCCAATGATGGGAGGCAACGGGATGGTCCGTGTTTTATCTGCCGTCATTGTCAGCGGACCGATGTCAACGACTTTTTCTGTGGTTGTATAAGAGATCCCCTGATATCCTAAGGCTGCGACACCTATGACGATTAATATGACGGCCAGTAATATGGTTGTTTTCATTTTTCACCTGCTCTATAGAATTCATCCGGTTGAGATGAAGGATTTAGAAAAACTGCTGTTGTCGGAACTGCCGGCACACCCGGGTGGAGCAGCAGTCATTCAGGGTGTAACCTGTCATGACTGCCGCTCCCCGGATGCTTTTCACCCGGCCTGGGTTTATTTTACAACCATGCTGTTTTTAACCGATGTAACCCCTTTCACTCTTCGGGTGATTTGCACAGCCCTGGCAGCGGCTTCGGCAGAATCCACAAAGCCGCTCAGTTGCACTTCTCCCTTGAAAGTCTCCACTTTGATCTGGAACATTTTCAGCATCGGGTCCTCCAGTATTGCCGCCTTCACCTTGGTGGTTATGACGGAGTTATCCACATATTCGCCCGTGCTTTCACTTGTTTTTGTTCCAGCACAACCTGCCAATAGAGCAGTCAGAAACAATACGATAACCAATTGTCTGAAAAAATTGATCTTGTTCATAATGATCTCTTTCTATTCTAAATTCATTGGATGGAGTTCAACACGCCGGTTCAGTGAACGGCCCTTGTCTGTGGTGTTGGTCGCCGCAGGTTTGGAGAAGCCGAATCCCTCAAGGATCAGACGATATCCATGAATTCCCTTGTCCATAAGATATGTCTTTACGGCCTGGGCCCGTCTGATGGACAACTTGTCATTGTACGCTTTGGTACCGGTACTGTCTGTATGACCCTGCACTTTAACGTTAACTTGGGGATGTGTTTTCAAAACGTCTGCAATCTCATCAAGATAATCAAATGCCTCTGGTTTGATCACAGATTTATCAAAATCAAAATAGGTCTCACCCACCACCCATATACCCTGGGCATTTGTCCCTTTCAATGCAACAGGAGCAGGGGCAGGGGCAGGGGCTGCCTGAACCTTGGGTTTTTTGGCCAGAAAAACGTCTTTGACAAATTTGGCCATGCCGGCGTTCGTCAACAGGGTATCTGCATTGGAGACAAATCCGCACTCGCTGATACGGGCGATGTCATCCATGAGGACAGTCCCTTTTTCATCATCACCAACAAGGACGGGATAATAACAAAGCCCGGGACCCAGTTGATCCTTCAGGGCCTGGGCAGCCTTCAGGGTAATGGCGGATTCTAAACTGTAATCTGGCTGGCCGTCACTGATAATAATCACAGCGGTTTTGCCGGAAACAGAATTCAGCTCTTCCTGCCCGGAGGCGGTAAGAGCCTTCTGCATGGAGCTTGTACCACCTGCTTCATATATCATGTTTAATTTTTCACCCAGGGCAGTTGTGGAATATTTCTCCATACCGTAAAAAAGAACCGTGTTTTTGTCGGAAATTGCAGGGCTGTGTCCAAAGGACCGGAGCGCGCCGTTCTGACCCAGTTCAGGCAGGGCCTGATTCATGCGGCTGACAATTTGGGTGGCCATATCAAATTTTTCATTTCCCATGTATGACTTGCCCATGGAACTGGATGCATCCAGGACAATGACAAAATTATCAATGGATGACACATAGTCATCTGCGCTGAATGGTGCCAGGGTAAATGCGGGGAGGGTCTTAATCTTCTCCTTTTGGGCGTAACACCCTGACAGCAGAAAAGCGATGGCCAGGACTGTAAATAGTTTGATACTTAAAGATTTCATGAAAGTTCTCCTCTATATATTTTGGTTTTTTGGGTTCACGGATGATCAATATCCGTGTGATGGATTTGTTCACAAACAGAATATAATTCAATTAACGTGCCGGGGTTACTGCATCCGGTTTATAATCACCATCCTGTTGACCGGCAGGGGTGTCAGGCTGCAAAACATTCGATATCCACAGCATTAAAAAACAGCAAATTAGGTCATATATTCAGCCTTAGGTCATATATGACCCAATTTTGATTGTTGTATCGTTTGGCCCTAAATGGTATCCAGCAGCTCTTTTTTTGCTGATTTTCCATAGATATAAGGGTGATAGATCATGTTGTGAAGGGTATGGGAATCCTGGCACATAAAGTGAATATAAAGTTAGTCATAGTTTATTTATAAGAGTTATTGTCAAATGTTGTGATGGGCATCGGATGACATTGTTCTTTTTTTGTTGAGGAGTATAATCATGAGTGTCATTGAGATCATTATCGTGAAAGGGGGATCTGATTTAAAAGACTTCATAGATCTGCCCTGGAAGATCTATGGTCTTTATCCCAAATGGGTTCCTCCGCTTAAAAAAGAAGTCCGCCGGATGCTGGACCCCCTTCGGCATCCTTTCTGGGAGTTTTCCGAGCGCATTCTTTTTTTGGCACGACGGGGTCAAACGACGGTGGGAAGAATCGCGGGCATTATAGATGATCATTATAACCGATTCCATAACGAAAAGATGGGCATCTGGGGATTTTTTGAATGTGCTGATGATCCACAAGCCGCATCCGCCCTGTTCTCTTCTGTGGAACGTTGGGTTCACAGCAAAGGAATGACCTTTATCAGAGGCCCTCTCAATCCCTCCACCAATCACGAGGCAGGTTTGCTCATTGAGGGATTCGATTATCCGCCCTCCCTGATGATGACCTATAACCCGCCGTACTATTCAAGGCTGATCGAATCGTGCGGATACTTCAAAGAAAAAGACCTGCTGGCTTTCCTAATAGACAGCAGTTACAAACTTCCCGGATGGATGGATCGCCTGGCCGGCAAGATTGCCAAAAAAAAGGGGGTCAGAATCACCCATTTCCGCCCAAAGGATGCAGATGCTGAGTTTGCTCTGATCCGGCAGATATATAACGATGCATGGTCTGATAACTGGGGGTTCGTTCCTTTGAGCGAGAATGAAATGCAGGACATTGGCAAGAACATCATGGATTTCGCAGATCCTGACATGGCTTTTTTCATCTATTATGAGGATGAACCTGCAGCTTTCTGCCTGGTTTTTCCCGATATCAACCCGCTGCTCAAACGTCTCAACGGGCGGATAGGCCTTTTGGGGGCGTTCAAGTATTTTTTTTACAAAAAAGAGATTGTCGGATTGCGGCTGTTTATGTTTGGGATCAAAGAGAAATACCGTCAACTGGGGCTTCCCATGCTGGCCTTCCACCATATCTATGAAATTGTGAGGAAAAAAGAGAAATATCGGTATATGGAAATGGGCTGGACACTGGAGGACAACGAGGCGATCAACGAATTGATAGAGGAAGCCGGTGCAAAAAAATACAAAAAGTATCGCATATTCAAAAAAATCTTTACCACAAATTAAACCTATGGCTCAAAAGCAAAAGGATTTAAACATGTCAGCTGAGCATCAAAATTGCAATATCGGTTTTGTCTGGCGGCCTGAGGAGATCACTCCGGCGGTGATCCAGATATTTCAGCGAACAAAAAGCCGTGCTGTCTTTGATTTTTCCATGATAAAAGAACCAGGCGATCTGTGGTCCTGCCTGCAAAAAAAAGACCCTGACAATCTTGTCAAAGATATTAAAATTTGTGCCAGGGCCTTTATGGATCTGTCTTTGGTTCAGATATTAAAGAAAACCAGGATACATAACCTCTGGGTAGAGTGCCCCCTTGCGGTTTCTCAAAAAGATATCTCTTTTTTTATAGAAAAGCTCAGGGAAATTTCCAAAAGTTATTGCTGCTTTCCCATAACCGGAGACACCGATCTTGCGGCAAAGATATTAAAGGAGGACCCGGGTATCGGGCGAATTGTTTTGAAAGGGTGTGAGGCTGCAGGATTTGTGAGCCGTGAGACGACCATGGCGCTCTATTCCATGGCCAGAGAGATGCAGAGATCCTCTTTAGCGCCTTTTGATATTCTCATCTGGGGCGGTGTCTTTATGCCTGAGGCGGCAGCGGCCTTTTTGTCCACCGGGGCAGCCGGGATCATCTTTGAGAGTGTCCATTGGCTGACAGACAGGGTGGCCATTGATGATTCCCGGCGAGAGCTGCTCTGCCGGCTTCGTCCGGATTCCACCGATCTGGCCGGCCTGGACGTGCAGGTTCCCTGCCGTCTGTTCAACAAGGGAAATTCTCTGGCATTCGAAAAAATAAAGGCATATGAGAATTCGCTCTGCGGTACAGTGATCATGGATGAAACCCGCCGCTCCTTTGTAAACCGTGTGAATGCTGAGGCCGTTCACCCCCTGGAGAGCCGATTCAGCCGGGAAGAAGTCATATTTCTGGGTGTGGAAGCTGCCTTTGCCCAAACCTTTATTAACCGTTTTGGAACTGGGACCGAAAAAGCTGTGCAAGCGTTCATGGATGAAATTAATCTTTTATGCAGCCTGGCCCAAGAAAAAAAGAACTGTTTTATGGACAGTCCTGTGGCAAAAGAGATGGGAACCCAATACCCTTTTATTCAGGGTGCCATGTCCTGGATCACGGATGTGCCCAAATTTGCCTTACAGGTCGCAGATGCCGGTGGATTGCCCACCATCGCCCTTGGTCTGATGGACCCTGAAATGCTTGACAAAAAGCTCGGACTTTTGCCCGAGATCATGGGGGAGCGCCCATATGCCGTGAATGTGGTTGCTTTGGCGGAAAATCCTTTCAGGGAACTGCACCTGGCATGGATAAAAAAGCATCAACCGCGTTTTGCAGTTATCGCAGGCGGTGATGTTTCCGCTGTCAGAGAATTGATGGAAAGCGGCATCGATGTCATGTATATCGCTCCGGATGAGGCACTGTTGAAGCTTGCCCTTAAAGCGGGCGTACGATATGTGATCTGCGAGGGGTATGAGGCCGGGGGCCACGTGGGACCGCACAGCACGCTCACCCTTGCACAGATGGTGCTGTATCTGAAACAGGCCGCCCCATCTTTGTTTCAAAATTGCCGCATCATCCTTGCCGGGGGAATTTTTAACCGGGAAACCGCGTTCATGGCGGCCATGCTCGGAGCGGACGCAATCCAGATGGGGACCGCCTATCTGGCCACACAGGAGATTGTTGACACAGGGGCCCTGGCCCCGCTTTATCAGCAGATGATTCTGAAATCACCTTTCGCGGGAACGGTTGTTTCAGGCAAAAATACCGGGCTCCGGGTGCGGTCCTTGAGAACCCCGGGAATGGAATCTATTTTATCACTGGAAAAGGAGTTTGCCGGGGGACGCAAAGATGAGCCCTCTTTCAGGGTGAAAATGGAAAAGATGGCATCCGGCAGCCTTTTCATCGCAGCAAAGGGTATGGACAGAGCGGGAGAGGCACTGCTGGATGAAAAAATTTGTCTGGAACGCGGACAATTCATGAGCGGGGCCTGTGCCGGGCTTATCCGTGATGTCGATACGCTGAAGTCGTTTCACCTGGAACTGGCCCGGGGCACTCTTCATATGCATCAGCCGGCTGCAGGCGAAACACCATTGAACATACCGGCCTTTGGAAATAATAATACCTTGAAGCGCGCCTCTTCCGGCAAAGAGGATCATGACAGGATCGCCATCACCGGTATGAGCATGGTGAATACCCTGGGGAAAAGCCCGGAACAAGTATGGACTGCAAGCCTGGCCATGAAGAGCGGTATCACAGAAGTTCCGCCGTCAAGGTGGGATCACGCCCTTTATTATGATCCCCGGCCCCATATGCCGGACAAGACCTATTGCAAAGTGGGCGCTTTTCTGGATTTTCATGTCGACCGCAATGAACTGGGGATTCCTCCCCATGATTTCAGGAGTATGACCCAGGCCACACGAATTTCCATGTGGCTTGCGGACAGGGCCATCCGGACATCCGGTATTCTGACATCAGACATCCCGCCCGAGAGGATCGCAGTCCTCATCTCCCAGAATTCGGGTGAAGCGGCAGGAACGCTTCCCAATATTATTATCAGGGCATATGTTCATGACATCCTGGCAGGCATCAAAAGGGCTGTTGACCTCACGCCGGACCAATACAAAGCTGTTGAACAGGAAATAAAGTCCGGCCGCATGGCCCCGGACGATACCACCCTGCTGGGCAGGCTCAACTGCGCTGCCGCCGGTTTTATCTGCAAGCAGTATGGATTCATGGGACCAAGCTTTGCTGTGTCTGCAGCCTGTGCTACCTCACTGGTCGCACTTCACTGCGCCATACAGATGATTCAAAACGGCATCATAGACGCAGCTGTCGTGGGAGGGGGAGAGGATACGCTCAGCCATCTGCATTTTTTGGAATTTTCCGCCCTGGATGCCCTTTATGGCCTGTCCGGACAAAAAAAGCCTGCCCATGAGACCTCCTGCCCGTTTGATGCCCAAAGGGACGGGATGGTCCTTGGCGAAGGCGGGGCAATGATTGTTATTGAGCGGGAAAACCTTGCCCGGGCAAGAGGGGCTCTTGTTCATGCCTTTGTGACCGGCATGGGGGCCAGCAATAACCATCTGGGGATGGTGGAATCCTCCAGTGTCTCCCAGCAGATGGCCATTCGTGCCTCTTTTTTGGAAAGTTCCTATGGACCGGATGCCGTGGATCTGGTGGAATGCCATGCCACCAGCACCAGGCAGGGGGACCTGGAAGAGGTCCGCGCCCTGAAGGCGGTCTTTGATTCCTCCGGGCGCACCGTGCTGAGTGCATTCAAATCCCAGATCGGACACACACTGGGGGCCTCGGGTATCAGCAGCCTTATTCGGGGGGTGACAGCCATGAAGGCGAAAATTTTCCCCCCCACCCTCAATTACAGGCATCCGGACCCGGAAATCAATCCGGAAAAATCGGGCCTTATCATCTCCGCTGAGCCGATGGATTGGAAAAGCAGCACTGGCGGGCCCAGAAGGTTTGAAGTCAATGCGTTTGGTTTTGGCGGTTCCAATTATGTGGTGCAGGTGGAACAGGCCATGGATGAAGTGGATACGGTCATGGTCTCACCCGGAACGCAAAAGACATCCAAGGTGCAGGTTCATCAGAATCGCAAGGTTCCGCCCCTTGCCCTTGTATTTCCCGGACAGGGGGCACAGTATGGCGGTATGGGACAAGAGCTCTATGGATCTTTTCCCGTTATAAAGGAATGGATGGACCGGGCTGCAGCCGTTGCAGACTTTGATCTGCTTGGCCTGATGTTCCATGATCAGGAAAAAAACCTTCAGAAGACCCGGTGGCAGCAGCCTGCCATGTTTGCCATGGAAAATGCCATGGCCCGATATCTTGTAAGCCTGGGTATCCGTCCTGTGGCCATGGCCGGTCACAGCCTGGGCGAATTGACCGCCTTGTGCCTGGCCGGGGTCTATTCCTTTGAGGACGGGTTTCGCATCGTGAACAAGCGGGCCCTGTGCATGGATAAGGCTGCTGCCAAAAATATCGATCCCGGTGTCATGGCTGCCACGGATGCACCCCTGGATCTGCTCAAAGAGATGATCCAGGATTGTAATGATATCCACATCGGCAATATCAATTCTCCCATTCAGATTGTTTTGACCGGCAATACAGGGGAGATGAAAGAGGTTGGCAGAAAATTGAAGAAAATGGGCCACAGGGCCACTCTTCTGCGTGTCAGCATGGCCTTTCACTCTCCTGCCATGAAGGTCATCCATGATGAACTTTCAGCATACATCTCCGCCATTGCATTTCATTCCCCGCAGATTCCGGTCATCTCCAACACCACCCGGATACCGTATCCGTCAAACCCTGATGAGATCAGAAAAATCCTCATGACCCACCTGGAATCCACTGTCCATTGGATGGATAATGCCCGGACTCTCTGGAATACTTACGGAGCAAGGCTTTTTGTTGAGGTGGGACCGGGTGAAGTATTGAGCAATCTCATCGCAGACACGCTTCCCGGATCAGCTTGTATCCAAACATGCCTTCGGTCTTCAGAGGGGTTGACCTTCAAGGCCGCACTTGACCGGCTTTTCGCCCAAGGGCATCTTAAGAAAGAAGCAGAGCCTGTGGTCGGTTTTCTTCAAAAATCAGGGCATGCAGATGCAAATTCCATGGAACAGATCATTCAAAGGGAGATCAACCGGTTCGTCATGGAGAACTCCGGCCAGTTTCTTAAGTCCAATATCCTGGAAGCCATCCGCCAGGAACTGAACCCGAAATTCAAACAAGAAGATCTGTTAC
The DNA here is from genome assembly GCA_021737445.1 of Desulfotignum sp. Taxonomy (GTDB): domain Bacteria; phylum Desulfobacterota; class Desulfobacteria; order Desulfobacterales; family Desulfobacteraceae; genus Desulfotignum. The sequence continues at coordinate 10,419 of JAIPDY010000013.1, read as the reverse complement.
GTGTTATCAGATCCATGTTCACAGGGTTTGACCCTCCTGAAGAATTAAAACAGATCGCTCCTGTATCTGTTGAACCCTCCGGCTCTGCTGCCGGGGATGAAGATCTCATGGAGAGGCTGATTCAAATCATTATGGATGCGACTGGATATAACAGAGACGAGATTGCACCGGACATGGATCTGAGAAAAGACCTTTCCATCCGATCCAGCCGTCTGCCCATCATTATGGACGCAGCAGAGCGCCAGTTCAAGATCACCATCGAACTGGAGGATTTTATAGATGTCAGGACGGTGAATGACATTGCCCGGGGGATCTTGAAAATAACTGCCCGGCAGAAAAACAACATACAAAAAGAGATCCCGGAGGATTTTAACCCTGACACTATGCCCGATGAACGCCTGAAATCCTCAAAAGATGAGCCAGACCTGAACCGGCTCGTATTCGCGCATGCCGCAATAGAGCAGGACGTTTTAATGCCCATGGAATTGGATCCGGGCGAATCCGTGCTTTTGCTCTCTTCCAGAAAAGATGACAAGATTGCCCAACATACAGGGGAGATCCTCAAAACTAACTGCCGGGCTGTGACGTTTCCAATGGGGTTCATGCAGGAAAGCCTGGATGCTGAAAACGCAGGATACGACATCCGGACCGAAAAAGGGATTTTGCAGGCAGCAGATAAAATGGCAAACCTGCCTTCTCTTTCCGGGATGGTCATCACCCTTGACCGGGACGGGCCGATACTGTCAAGCGGCATGGCAGATGTTTCCCTGCTTCTGAAGGGATTCTTTTGTCTTTTGAAGGCCTTTTTTGCATCTTCGGCTAAAAAATTTATTTTGCTGATTCATTCGGCAGAAGATACGGGGACGCCTGTTCAATTACTGGCAGAGGGGATGATCGGACTGTTTTTAAGCGCTGCCCGGGAATACCCATCCATCCAGTTTCGAACAGTTTCAATAAAGAAAGATACAGATCTTCAAAAAGCTGTGCACCATGCTCTGGATAGAGGATGTAACCTCGTGGAGATGATTCATCAAGATGGAAAGCTTATCACTTCAGAGGGGCATTTTGCCCCATCGGTTTTCACCGGTTCGTCAGACCTGAATCTGAATCCTGAAAGTGTTATCGTCATGTCCGGGGGTGCAACCGGGATCAGCTCCTATCTTGCCCGCAGCCTTGCGCCTTTTATGCCGCGTCTTGTCTTTCTGGGGAGGACACGTCTCGATCCGGAAGCTGACCCGGCAAAACCGCTTGCTGCACCTTCATCTTCAGCACCGGCCCCTATAGGACCCAGGGCGGAGGAGATCGCCCAGACCCTGTCACAGTTGCAGGCCTCAGGGATTGAGGCGACATATCATACCTGCGATGTGACCGACCCGCACGCTGTTGAGACCGTCCTGGGAGAAGTGATCCGCCGTTACGGCAGAATCGACGGGATCATTCACAGTGCCGGTGTCCTCAGGGACGGTCCCTTAAGCCGGATGACCCTGGATGATTTTTCCACGGTCACGGACGTCAAATTCCTGGGCGCCTGGAATCTGTATTCAGCAGCCAGGCCTGCCGGCTTGAAGTTCTTTGTGGGTCTTTCCTCAGCCGCCGCAATCCAGGGAAATCCCGGACAGGCAAATTACGCTGCCGCCAACCGGATGATGTCTGCTTTGCTCAGGCACCTTGCCTTGGAAAACAAGGATGTCCGGTTCAAGGCCCTGATGCTTCCTCCTGTTGAGGGAGCCGGCATGGCAGATGATCGGCAGATCCAGGCGTTGCTCAAGCAAAAAGGGGTTGCGTATATTCATGTGAATGAGCTCGCAGGACTTTTCTGCCGGGAACTTTTTCTGGCCCCGGCTGATGACAACTGGGTCATGTTCATGAAAAAACTGCCGTGTGTGAACACGGTATTGCTCAATGACAGAACCCGTCCCAAACCCTTGGGAGAACTGGATTCCGGTCTTGTGTCCTTCAGGCCTGAGGAGTTTCCCATGATCGAAAAGATTTTAACCCTTGACCTTTGTGAGGAAAAACTGGAAGCCTTCCGGTCCTTTTCTCTGGAAAAGGATCTCTGGATCACGGATCACAGGCCTTTCAAGTTCATCAAGCATCCCATTGTCTCAGCCACCATGGTTCTGGAGACATTCATGGAAGCTGCCCGGATATTGTATCCCCACCTTCAGGTTCGGGGCGTTCGCAAAATCCGGCTCATGGACATGATTGAATGCCGGCCTGGGGTGCCGCGGCCGGCCAGTATTTTTTGCCGCAGGTCCGGCAGCAGCCTCAAAGAGGTAGTCTGCGATATGTCCCTGTCAGCACAGGAGATCTCTCCGGCCGGGAGATTGACTGAACGCTCTGCATTGCAATGCAGCGGTCAGGTGATCCTCGATGGTGGAAAAGAAACGCCCAGGCAGGGGTTTTCGGATTTTCCCATCCGCCAGGATGAATTCAGAACAAGGCCCATGAATCGCAAAAAAGTGTTGAAATGGTACAAAGACCGCAGCGGTCTCGGAGGCCGGTACCGGGTGATAGAGTTTCTTGACGGCACGGGTCCGGGTGTCATACGGGGCCGGACCATCTATCCTGAGACATGTGATTTTGCAAATCTTTTGAACGTAAAATACCAATACTCCCCCTATCTTTTCGAGGCGCTTTTGCAGTTGGTGTGCTGTCACATCGCTGTAACAGACCCATCAGAGCCCCGGTCCATGATTCCCCTGGAGATCGGGGAGATGAGGTGTTTCAGAAAAGTCGGGGCAGGAGAAAAAATAACGCTGGAAGCACGATTGCGGGCACAAACCGACGAAGTGCTCACCTGGGACACCAGGGGGCTCGATGATCAGGGCGAAACCCTGATGCAGATTTTCGGGTTGCAGATGAAATGGATTTCAGACTGAGCCTGAAGCGGCCCAAAAGAGTGCAGATAAAAAAACAGGAGCCAATATGAGAATGGACCACCATCAGGGATTCACCGTTCAAACCATGAATTTTCTTTGTGCAAAAGGTCCTGTTTTCTATACATCGCTGCCCTGCGATCCAATGGAGGACCAAAAACAGCATTTGATTTCCGGGCTGTGGGATCACCTTGTCACTGTGAAGAATCGTTCTGGGGTGCAACTGTTGTATCATCACCCGGATGCTTTCTCCATACAGGTGATCCGGGTCATCCGTGGCCCTCTTGGCAGGCCGCAACTCCTGCTGGGGGATCATATGGGCCCGGCCATCTCTTTTTGCAAAAGCGGCAGAACCCGCTGGGCGGCTCTCTGTGGAGATGGGCATGATATCGGTATCGATGTTGCACAAAGCCATGAATTCCAGGGAAAATACCCTTTTTCCAGAGTTTTTCACCCCCGGGAACTTTGGCATGCCTTGACACCGGCGGGCGATGATTTGAAAAAGGCGGCGGCCCTGCTCTGGTCTGTCAAGGAAGCTGCTGCAAAGGCTCTGGGATGCGGCTTTCATCTTGTGGACCCACTGCAGATGATCGTTTATCCCTCAACAGGCGGGGCCACGGGAGACGTCACGGCGGGTGCGGCAAAGGAAAACAGCACATATGATTTTTTGGTCAGGTTGTCGGAAAAGGCGGCAAACCGATTTCCCATGGACCGGGCCCGGCCTTTGCGGGTCCGTTCGGTTTGCCACGGAAAGATGTGGCTCTCCATCGCCCTGTTAAATCGGCAGTCTCAACAAGGTGGCGGGCCACACCGGCCGGTGTCCCAACCGTTAAAGATGCAAACTGGAGATGCATGATCCAAAACAGCAAATATGCCATAGAAGTCAATAACCTGACCAAGCATTACAAGGGGTTGTCAGCGGTTGACAATATATCGTTTGCCGTTGAAAGGGGCGAGGTTTTTGCGCTGTTGGGCCCCAACGGGGCAGGCAAGACCACGACAGTCGAGATCCTCAATACCATCCGGAAACCCACGTCCGGCAAAGTGATGCTTCTTGGAATGGATGTCACCCAAAAAAAGTATGACATCATCCCCCGCATCGGGGTCCTTCCGCAGGGGTTCAGTTCCTTTGACCGGATAACGGTCAAAGAGACCCTGCAGTACTACTCCCGGCTTTTTTGCCGCAAAAAACCCGATATCCAGGGGCTGATGAAACTTGTGAACCTGAAAGACAAGGCCGCAGTACAATATAAGAATCTTTCCGGAGGGCTCAAACAGCGCCTCGGCATCGCGGTTGCCCTGGTGAACGACCCTGAAATCGTGTTTCTGGACGAACCCACAACAGGGCTTGACCCCCTGGCCCGGCGCGCCATGTGGGAAGTTCTTCTTGATCTTAAGAAAAATGGAAAGACCCTGTTTCTCACCACCCACTACATGGAGGAAGCCGAACTTCTTGCAGACACGGTATCAATCGTAAAAAAAGGAAAAATTTTTGCCATGGGCTCCCCCGGAGAACTCATAGAAAGCAATGCCGACTACCTGGTCGTCATGCTCAAGTCGGTGGATGAAACTGTTTTTGACATCGTTGAAAAAATGGGGTTTGCGCCGGAGTATGACAGCCACGGGCATATCACGGTCCGGCTTGCGCACACGGACGATGTCCGAAGGATACTCAACGCCGTCAGGGAAAGCGGGGCATCGTTTACCGGTCTGGATGTCCGCAAGCCCAATCTGGAAGAGGTGTTCCTCAAGCTGACGGATGACACTTTTTTGAAAAGTGTTGCCGGGATCGAGGAGGCACAATGAACCTGCGCATCATCCACGCCAATATCATTCGGGCAAATATCATTGTGAGCATCAAGAGCTTCTACCGCGAAAAGACGGTGGTGTTTTTCAGAATTGCCTTTCCCGTCATCCTGATACTGGTATTCGGTACCATTTTCATGGAAAGGGACAATGAAATTTTTGAGTTGAGCATCCAGGACCTCAGCCGGACAACGTCATCCGAACAACTTGTGGAGGCGCTTGATCAAAGCGAACGATTCAACATCACACCGGTCTCCCCTGACGTTGATGCCAAACAGTATGCCAGGGACAACAAGTTGAATCTGATTGTCATTATTCCCGAAAATTTTGAGATCTCTCTCATGGAAAAAATGGCGGCCGGCCACTTTGAAACACCCGTCACCCTTACCAAAGTTTACGACCCCGGCTCCTTTGGAGTGACCACCAAAATCGGGGTGCTGGACATGGCGCTGGCCAAAATCAACCAGGAAATGTCCGGCAACCCGCCGCTCATCGCATCGGAACCCGTATCCATACTCAAAAAGAAATACCGTTTCATTGAATTCTTTGTCCCCGGGATCATTGCCATGGCAGTGATGACGGCCAGCCTGTTCGGTTCCGTGAACGTCAATGCCGAACTGTTGCAAAAAGGGGTCATCAGAAAACTTTCCACCACCCCCATCACCCGGATTGACTGGATCCTGTCAAACGTATTGTACCAGTTCATTCTTGCGGTTGTGTCCACGGCCGTGATGCTGCTGGTGAGCTATGCCGTATTTAAGGTCAGCCTTGAGATCAATGCCTGGCTGGTGGTGTTTGTGGCCCTGGACGTATTTGCATTTGTCGGACTCGGCATGATTCTCACCCGCGTGGCCAGGGAAGCGGAAAGTGCCTCGGCCGCAGCCGATGCCCTGATGTTTCCCATGATGTTTCTGTCCGGAACATTTTTTCCTGTGGAGATGATGCCTGAATTTTTACAGACGTTTGCCAGGATTCTGCCGCTGTATTATGTGAACGAGGGGCTCAGGGCCGCCATGATCGCTGTGGATCACACGGCTGCCCTGAAATGCGCCTTGATCATCGGCGCTTTTGCCGCCGTGGTGTTCGTTCTCGGCATCATGACAACAAGAATAGGCGGAGAGACCCCATGATTTTCAATGCAAGAGACAGGATCACCCGGGGCCTGTTGTCTTTGGCCAGATCTCCTTTGCCCTTTCATCTGTATTACCGCCGCCATTTTCCATTGCCCGCAGTCCTCCTGATTGAAAACACCAATGCCTGCAACGCCCACTGTGTGATGTGCCCCCGTGAGAAGCTGACCCGGAAACCCGGCGTTATGGCGTTTGCATTATTCGAGAAAATCATCAGAGAGGTGTCGGAAGTAAAACGAAAACCCGTTGTGCATCTGCACGGATTTGGAGAACCGCTCCTGGATGAAATGCTGCCGGACCGGATCAGGTTCGCAAAAGATTTCGGGATAAACCATACCTATCTGGTGACCAATGCGTCGTTATTATTTCCCGAAACCGCAAGAAAAATCATTGGTGCGGGACTGGATGAGATGAAAATCAGCTTTTACGGCACAAATGATGACTCCTATTGCCGCACCATGATGGGGCTGGATTTCAAGGTGGCGTTAAACAATATCACAGACTTTGTGAAAATAAGAAAGGAGATGAAAAAAAAGAGACCGAAACTGATCCTTCAATACCTGCCTCAGGAGACCAATGGCGCAGCGATAAAAGAATTTACATTTCTGTGGCGCGCTGTTCTGGACAAAAATATGGGCGATTGCCTGAATGTAAGCTCTCTGGACAATTTCGGCGGCGGAAGGGCGTACAACCCTGTCAAAGGGAAAATAGCCTCTGTCTGTTTTTATCCCTGGTCAGCCCTGTCCGTGCTCTGGGACGGCAGGGCCGTTTCCTGTTGTGTGGATTACAATGGGGTGCAGGGCACAGGGGATCTGAACTTGCAGACGGTCGCAGAAATCTGGAACGGGCCGGTAATGTCCGGCATCCGAAAAAACTTCGGCAGGCTTGACTATAGCGGATTTCCGGTCTGTCAGTGCTGTGACTGGGTACACCGGCGGTAATGGGAGGCGGAAAATGAAGAAAAAAATATTCTTTATATGCGGCTCCATGAACCAGACCACCCAGATGCACCAGATCGCAAGGCACCTTGAGGAATATGACCATGCATTTTCCCCTTTTTATGTCGACGGATTTGACCTGTTTCTCAAAAAACTCGGGATGATCGAATTCACCGTCGCAGGCAACAAACTGTCAAACCGCTGCCGAAACTATCTTCAGAACCAGGGCCTTTTTATCGACGAAAGAGGGTGCAACCGCCCCTACGACCTGGTGGTGACATGCTCGGATGTGTATTTGCAAAACAACATTAAAGGCAACAGAATGGTGCTGGTCCAGGAAGGAGTGACCGACCCGGAATCTTTCATGTCCCATCTGGTCAACCGGTTCCGGTTCTTTCCGCTCTGGTTTGCAGGCAATGCATTGACCGGTCTCAGTGATGCATATGATGTGTTCTGTGTTGCCGGTGACGGGTATCGGGATTTTTTCATCAAAAAAGGGGTTTGCCCTGAAAAAATCGTTGTCACGGGGATACCCAATTTCGACAAATGCCGGCAATACAGCAGCAACACCTTTCCCTACAAGGGCTATGTGCTGGCCTGTACCTCTGCGCTCAGAGAAACGCTCCAGTTCGAAAACCGCAGGGCCTTTATCCGAAAGGCCGTTGAGATCGCAGGTTCCCGGCAGCTTATCTTCAAGCTTCACCCCGGTGAAAATCACAGGCGTGCCACCCGGGAAATAAAAAAATATGCCCCCGGGGCCATGGTATTTTCAACCGGCAATGCAGAAGAGATGATCGCAAACTGTGATGTTCTGATCACCCGGTTTTCTTCGACCGCCCTTGTGGGCCTTGCCCTGGGCAAAAAAACCCTTTCAGACTTCAATATGGAAGAAATGCGTCGATTGACGCCTGTACAGAACGGTTCGGCAGCCCTGAATATCGCTGGTGTCTGCCGCCGGCTTCTCGAAAGTGAGGACCCATGTTAAATCAATTTTTTGATATTGCCACCCAAAAAATACGCGCCAAGCGTATGGCATATTTTGGAAAACACCCGGATATCTATACAAAAATATATGCCTATACCAGGTCAAATCTGGTAAAGGCGTTGGGATATTATCCCTATTATCCGAAAATCGAAAAAGCCAATGCCACCAAAGTCACCATTGACGGAAAACAAAAAGTCATGCTGGGGTCTAATAATTATCTTGGACTCACCAACCATCCCAAAGTGATTGAAGCCGGTGTAAAAGCGCTGCGGGAATACGGCTCAGGATTGACCGGCAGCCGTTTGCTGAACGGCAATACCCTGCTGCACGATCAATTGGAAGAACAGCTGGCCGGTTTTGTCCACATGGAAAGCGCACTGGTGTTTTCCACGGGATTCGGCACAAATTTTGGAACGATCGCTACCATCTGCGGTCCGGATGATTTGATTTTCAGTGATGAATACAATCATGCTTCCATTGTTGACGGGATCCGTTTTTCCGGTGCACGAAAATGCAGATACAAACACAATGACATGCAGGATCTGGAAGAAAAACTGGCCTTTGCAGACCCCAGATATCCCCGGTTTATTGTCACGGACGGCATCTTCAGCATGGAAGGGGATATTGCCAGACTGGATGAACTGGCTGCCTTATCTAAAAAATACCCTTCCCGCCTGATGGTTGATGATGCCCATTCCCTTGGGATTTTAGGTCCCCATGGCGAGGGGACTGCCGCCCATTTTGACGTCACAAAAGATTTGGACCTGATTATGGGGACCTTCAGTAAATCGCTGGGGTGCATCGGCGGATTTATTTCCGGTGAAAAAATGGTGATCGAATATTTAAAGCATCATTCCCGGAACATGCTTTTCACAGCATCCCTGCCGCCTTCCAATGTGGCATCTGTCATGGCGGCCCTGGGAATCATCAAGGCAGAGCCGGAACGCCGTGAACAGGTGCTGGAACATGCCCGGTTTATTCGTACCGGCTTAAAATCATTGGGATTTGATGTCGGTGAAAGCATCACCCCGATCATTCCCATTATTATCGGTAAGGATCTCAAGACCTTTCAGGTATGGAAAGACCTGATGGATGCGGGTGTTTACACAAATCCCATTGTTTCACCGGCCGTACCCCGGGGCAGGGCCCTGCTGCGTACCAGCTGTATGGCGACCCACACGCGCAGCCAATTGGAATTTTGTCTGGATATGTTTGAAAAAACCGGCAGAAAAGCCGGCATTATCCGTTGAAAGCAAAGACAATGAAACCAAAGCAAACATCATCAAAGACCGTATTGATTACAGGCGCATCTTCCGGCATAGGTAAATGTACGGCAGCGTATCTGGCCACAAAAGGATATCAGGTGTATGGTACATCCCGCCATCCCGAATCCTGTCAGAAGATAAAAAATGGTTTCATGATACCCATGGATGTCCGGGATAGCGCATCTGTGAAAGATGCCGTTGCATACATTGTCAAAAAAGAAGGGCATCTCGATATCCTGGTAAACAATGCAGGGGTTGGCATTGGCGGTACTGTTGAAGACACATCCACAGAGATGGCCAAAGCGCTGTTTGATACCAATTTTTTCGGTATCTGTCGCGTATTGCAGGAAGTGCTCCCGGTTATGAGACGGCAGCCCGAAGGACTCATCATCAACATGAGTTCCATTGGGGGCATCATCGGGCTTCCCTGCCAGGGGATATATTCTGCATCCAAGTTTGCCGTGGAAGGGCTTTCAGAGGCCTTATACAAAGAGTTGTCCCTGTCAGCCATAAAGGTGGTTCTGATCGAGCCCGGGGACTTTAAAACCGAATTTACCGCTAACCGGCAAAACGTTAAAGCAAAGCATAATGCAGATAATTTCCAGCGGACAATGGATGTCATTGAGAATGATGAACAAAACGGTCAGCCGCCTTTTAAAATTGCATATCTCATTGAAAGGATCATCAACACCCCCAGACCCCGGTTGCGTTATGCAGTGGGTGCACCTGATCAGAAATTATCCATAGTTTTGAAAAAAATACTGCCCAACCGATGGTTTGACCGGATCATCATGTCGTATTATCAGCTGAAATAATGGCTGAAACGAAAGGAAAAGGCAGTGCCGGCAGCCCAGGCGGTTCAGGGCGTATCCGGCAGCTCCGCTCTGGGCATCCCCCCGGACCGGATTGCAAAGAGACTGGGCCTGGCCCGGACATCGTTTCAATACCATTTGCCGAAAATGGCAGCGTTGCCAAATTCGGCAAAAGCCGATTTATCCCGGAGCTTCACCCTTCTGTGAAATTGAAACTTTCAACTCCCCCGAGAATGGAGTCGGTGAGTCGAGAGAGCAAGCTAAAAAAGCTCACTCACCTCACCGACATCCATCTCGGTTTAAGGTACCGGAAAGTCTGGGGTGTTCATTCGCCCAAAGAAACGAGTTTGTCCCATAGGTAGTTCTCGCTGTAAACAATTCCAGCCTGAAAAATTCAAACCTTTAAATCAAAAACTTGAGAATGAATTTCATGACCGGAAAAAAAAGGAATATTGTGTCAGACCAGGGCTACATGGATTTGTCTTCCAACAACTTTAGCAAATTTCTCAAGGGTAGATAAACGAATATCCTTGGCATGATTTTCCATTCTTGAAATAACAGATTTTGTTGTATTTAATTCCTTAGCAATTTGTTCTTGAGTCAT
>JAIPDY010000012.1 GCA_021737445.1 Desulfotignum sp. | reverse complement strand
CGTTTGCCATTATTGTACTGGTGCTCTGTGTTAAACCCAGCGGCCTGTTTGCCAGGCATTATGTGAAAAAAGTGTGAAAAGAGTGGGGTCAGGCTTGGCTTATTGGCTTATTGCAAGGCCCGCAATAAGCCAATAAGCCAAGCCTGACCCCACTCTTTTCACACTTTTTTCACATAATGCCTGGCAAACAGGCCGCTGGGTTTAACACAGAGCACCAGTACAATAATGGCAAACGCCACCACCGACTTGAACTCAATAGACACATATCCGCCGAACAGATTCTCAATGATCCCCAGCATGTAAGCGGCAGCCACCGCTCCGGGCAGCGAAGTCATGCCGCCCATGACTGCGGCGGCAAATCCCTTGAGCATGGGATCCCACATCATGAAAGGGTGCATGATCACAGGAGAGATCAACAGCCCTGCCGTGGCCCCCACCACCGATGAGATGGCCCAGGTCATCATCATGATCCGGTTGGTGCGGATGCCCACAATCTTTGCTGCAACCGCATTCTGCTGGGTGGCTTTCATGGCCAGCCCCAGCCGGGTATATTTGAAAAAGAAAAAAAGCAGAGACATGAGCACCAGCGCCGATACCAGTGTCAGCGCTTCCAGTTTGGCAATAAAAATATCGCCTATAATAAAACTGTCATAAGGGCCGATGGGAAACGGCATGGTTTTCTGTTCAGCCCCGAATTTCCAGGAAACCAGGCCCAGCATCACCATCTCCAGCCCTATGGTGATGACGATGGTACCCAGAATATTGGGATTTTTGGCTCGCCGAAGCACGGCAAATTCCAGAAACGCCCCCAGGGCAGCGGCAAACATGAAGGCCAGACAGAAGGCCAGCCAGACAGGATAACCAAAAGTGGTGAGCAGCATCATGGTGAAAAATGATGTCACCAGGGCCATCTCCCCCTGGGCGAAATTGGGAACCTCGGAGGTCTTGTAAATAATGACCATTGCAAGACCCATAAGGGCATAGGAACTGCCCACAGCCACCCCGCTGACAACCATCTGTAAAAAATCGATCATACCTGTCCCCTTTCACCCCAAATACCCAACACCAATTTTATCAAAACGGCCAGGTCCGCCAGTACCGCTTGGTTCTCAGCCACACCCCATAGAGCCCCAGGGGTTCGAACAGCATGATGGCCACCATGATGGAGCCGAACACAATATACTGTATATTGGATACTCCGGTTATGGAAAACCATGACCTGGACAGGGTTTCCAGCCAGTCCCCCAAAAAGGGGATGTCCAGTATGTTTCTCAGTTTCAAATCCAGCCAGCACAAAAGACCCGCGCCCACAACAGGGCCCATCAATGATCCCTGTCCCCCCACCACCACCATGGCCAGAAACATGATGGACATCATCAAGGTAAAGATCTCCGGATCGATAAATTTGAGAACAAAAGCGTAGAGACCGCCGCCGATGCCGGCGTAAAAAGCGGACACGGCAAAGGCAAGGGTTTTGTAAAAGACAAGGTTCACCCCCATGGTCTGGGCTGCGATATCCGCATCCCTCAGAGCGATAAAGGCCCGGCCCACGCGGGTTCTCACAAGGTTTCGTATACCCAGCAGCAGCAGTACGGTTATAAAGATAAGAATAAAATAAAACTGCCGGTCCGTGTCAACAGTCCAGGGACCTATGACAATGTCAGGCGCGTGAAGACCTTCTCTGCCACCGAACAGCTGGATACGGCCGATGATCTGGGTGATGGTCAGCCCGAATCCCAGGGTGGCGATGGACAGGTAAGGGCCTTCCAGGCGCAGGGCCGGCAACCCCAGCAAAAAACCGAATCCGGCCGCCACCAGCCCGGAACAGGGCAGTGCCAGTAAAAAAGGAAACCCCGCCTTTGCCATGAGGATCACAGTACCATAGGCACCGATGGCAAAGAAACCTGCATGGCCCAGGCTGATCTGACCGGTATATCCGACCAGCAGATTCAGGCCGGCTGCCACAATGATATTGATGGCGATATAATTGGCTACATACACATAATAATTGCCCACCAGAAAAGGGAAAACAGCCAGAAAAACCAAAAGAACCGCCAACCAGAAAAAAACCACCGGAGATGTGACCAGTTGAACATCTTCATAGTAGTCGCGCTTCATATCCATGGACAAAACTCCCTGCAGGTGAACAACTCATTTGCAAAAATTGTTTTTTTTCTAAGTCATATTGGTTTATCCAGGCTGCTGTCAAGCAAAAACATCCAGGCCCTGCATTTAATTGCTTGACTAAAAAGTTCAGATATGGTTTAGCTGGATAAACATTAACAAAAAAGCCGATAACATGAATTTTTGCAAAACAGACAGATCGTATCTTTATTTCTGGTATTATTTTTATACGCATCTGCCTGGGTTGCCTTAAGATTATTTCATCAATCAAAAAGCCGCAGGCAAAAAACACCGCCTGCGGCTTTTTTTTATTTATAAGCTTTGGGCGGATACCTTTTTGACCTGCAAAGGAGACCGCCATGAAAAAAACCTTTGACATCCATGTAAAAGCGTTCAAACCCCTCATCCCGCCCGCTGAGATGAAACAGGCCCTGCCGCTGTCTGATGCCGCAGCCCGCACCGTCATCAACGGCCGCAAACAGATTGAAAACATCTTGAAGAAAAACGACAGCCGCCTGCTGGTCATTGCCGGCCCCTGTTCCATTCACGACCCAAAAGCTGCACTGGAATATGCAAATAGATTGATGGCCCTGCGCCGGGAGGTTGAAGACAAAATCGATCTGATCATGCGGGTATACTTTGAAAAGCCCAGGACCACCGTGGGATGGAAAGGTTTGATCAATGACCCTTATCTGGATGCCTCCTATAATGTGAATGCCGGGCTTGAAACCGCCAGAAAACTGCTCATCGACATCAATGACATGGGGCTGCCCACGGCAACTGAAATTCTGGACCCCATCACCCCCCAGTATATTGCCGGCCTGCTCACCTGGGTGGCCATCGGCGCCAGGACCACCGAATCCCAGACCCACCGGGAGATGGCCTCAGGCCTGTCCATGCCGGTGGGATTCAAAAACAGTACCGACGGCAGTCTTGCTGCTGCGGTCAATGCGATGCAGGCAGCCGGCACTCCCCAGCATTTTCTGGGCATTGACCCGGAAGGCCGGTCATCCATTGTCTCCACCACAGGCAACCCCTTCTGCCATATTGTTTTACGGGGGGGAAACACCCCCAATTATGACCCGGTTTCCGTGGGAAAGGCCCAAACCGTTCTCAAAAATAGAGGTCTGCTGGATTCCATCATCATCGACTGCTCCCATGATAATTCAGGACAAAAATTCACCGGGCAGCCATTTGTATTCAAAAGCGCCCTGGATCAGCGCCTGGACAAAAATCCCGGCATCATCGGTCTGATGCTGGAAAGCAATCTGTTTGAAGGCAGCCAGAAATGCCCGGGGGATGGCTGTGCCCTCAGGTATGGAGTGTCTATCACCGATGAATGCATCTCCTGGGAAACCACAAAGCAATTGATCCGGTGTGCCCACAACCGTCTGTGACGCTTTTAAAAAATCCCCGGTATCATGATGACAAAAAACCTGATAGACAGCTAAAGGCGGGTTTGTGCCGCTGCCAGCTGCCCGGTGATACACTGCACCAGCATCAGGGAGATGAGACTCAATCCGGCACCGGCAATAAAAGGAATTCTGTAGTCAATCAGCCATAACAGGCCGCCTACAGCCGGAAGCACCACGGCAGCTATGTGGTTGATGGTGAATCCCATGGCCATGCTCGGGGCGATATCTGCGGGGTGGGCAATTTTTTGAAAAAACGTGTTGATGGCAATGGCAAAATTGAAAAACACATGATCCAGCACATAGAGAAACCCGGCCGCCACCCATGAGTCCACCAGAGCATAGGAGATAAAAATAACAATCAGAGACAGATACTCCAGACTCAGGACTTTTCTTTCTCCAAACCATACAATACATTTGCCGATAAACGGGCTTAAAAAATAATTGATACTGTTGTTGATAAAAAAAAGCACGGCAATGCCCTGGACAGTGTAATCAAATTTTTTCACCAGCAGAAAAACGGCAAAAGCCATGAAAATCTGCCGCCTGGCCCCGGCCATAAAGGTCAGCATATAATACAGCCAGTATTGCTTTTTAAAAATCATCTTTTTATGCTGGGGGACAATGTCTGTTGAAGCTGGATTCCGGGAAAAAGCCCACAACCCGATACCTGTAACCAGGACACCAAACAGCAGATAAAGCTGGGCATAAGACAAAAATGCAGCCAGGATGAAGATCAAAACCCCTGTGCCCATGCTGCTGAGGGCGGCATAACTTCTTAACCTCCCAAATACCACCGGTGCAATATTTTTATCAAAATACTGGAGCCCCAGTGACTGGTAGGTGGTTTCAAAATAATGGAACCCGAAACTCATCACCAGGGTGGAAAGGATCAGGCCCAGAAAACTGGAAAAGATCCCTGTGGCTGCCAGCCCGATTCCCAGCATCAGCACCGACAGTGCAGACAGCCGGTGCTCCTTGAAAACAAACAGCACATAGACCACCAGAAGAGCCAGAAATCCAGGGATCTCCCTTACGGACTGGATAAGCCCCACATGTTGACCATCCAGGTTAACCACGTTGACGGCAAAATTGTCAAACAGGGTCTGCCACACATGAAAGCCGCCTGAAACTGTGATGGTGAGCACCATCAGATAGATATACATGGGGTTGTGAAACAATGGTTTTTTCATGATGAGATGATTTTTTGCCTTTATCTTAAAGAAGTTCGCGCACCAGGGGCAGCTTCAGACTCGTTTGCCACGGCAGATAAAAAGTCGAGCGGCGGTTCAACCGCAAACCGCATTTTCTGTCCTGAATAAGGATGCCGGAAACCGATCTGCCAGGCATGCAGCATCTGCCTTGGATAGGTCTGCTGCTTTCTGCGGTTTCTGCGAAACTGGTAGACCCGGTCTCCCAAAAGGGGATGGCCCAGGTCGTAAAAATGCACCCGGATCTGATGGGTGCGGCCGGTATAAAGCCGGACACTTACCAGGCAGGCCCGCTCAAACCGCTGGATTACCTGCCAGGATGTCCGGGCCGGCCTGCCTATATCATGGTTGACAGACATACGTTTGCGGTGTTTTGGATGACGGCCGATGGGCTGCTCAATCTGTCCTGAATCTGAAATATCCGCTCCTGATACCAGGGCCTGATAGATTTTTTCCACCCGGTGAAATTTAAACTCTTTTTGCAGAAAATGAAGACTTGAAACAGTTCTGGCCACCAGGATCAGTCCGCTGGTATCTTTATCCAGGCGGTGAACAATGCCGGGGCGGGTCAGATCTTCTCCGATATGCATGAGATCGGGAAAATGGTGGATCAAGCGGTTGACAAGGGTGTTGGACCGGTTTCCGGCAGCCGGATGAACCACCAGACCCGAAGGTTTATCCAATACAATAATATGGGCATCTTCATGCACCACGCGAACCGGCAGGGGAGCTGATGTAACAGGCGGGTTTTGTTTTGGAAAAGAGACTTTTCCGGTGATCCGGTCACCGGTTTTCACCCGGTATCCAGGCCGCTTTTGATGACCTGATACCTGTATATTTCCCTGGTCTATCAACGCTGCTGCTCTGGATCTTGAACAGTCTGACACGGCCTGGGAAACTATAAAATCCAGCCGCTGTCCACTGGATTGCAACGCAATGATAAAATCTATTTCCATGGGCTGCCAAAAGAAAACCGACGGGAGATACCTGTACCTGCCCGCCGGTTTGTGATGTACAATTTTAAATAAATGTTATTGAAACAGGTTCTCGATTTCCTTCATCATGGATATTTCATCAATATCCTTTGCTGTTGACAACTCCTGCACCAGAAGATTCTGTGCTGTATCCAGCAGTTTGCGCTCACCAAAGGAAAGGTCCTTTTCCAGCTTGAGCTGGAAAAGATCCCTGAAAACTTCGGCAACATCGTAAATAGACCCTGTTTTTATCTTATCCATATATTCTCTATATCGGCGGTTCCATGTCTGGTTGTCACCGTTCTGTGCCTTTTTTTGCATCACTTTGTAAACCTGTGGGATTTCGGTTTCAGGGATCACCTCCCGCAACCCCACTGACTCGACATTGGATGTGGGAATCATTATGACCATTCCGTTTTCCACGATTTTCATCATGTAAAAATTCATGGTATCGCCGTTTATCTCCTTGCTTTCAATGGACTCGATACAGCCCACGCCATGCGCGGGATAAACAGCCAGATCCCCTTTTGCAAATTCTTTTTTGATTGATGTGTTCACCTTAGCCGCTGCGTTCTTGGATTTTTCACCCATTGGATAACCCACCTTGATTTGTTAAAACAATTTGCCTATTCTCAGACAAGTAACCACATCTTAACAAGATTGTCAACAAATAAATTACCGAAGGCCTCATTTCAAGGCGGTTTTGGACGTTGAGACTCCGGAATATCAATGGTTCTAACCCGGAACAAAAAAGATTACACAGTCAGAAAATAAAAATCGCGTGACGACAGGTGACCAATGTTCAGCGCCGTGTATTCACCTGATTCATGGCCCGGACAACCCCCTGGGAAAGAATCAGGCGGCAGGCGTCGGCAGCGGTTGTCACCACATCATCCAGACAGGCCTGTTCTTCAGGGGTAAAATCACCCAGCACATGGCCGGTGACCCGGTCCGGACCACCTGGATGCCCGACTCCCACCCGGACCCGGATGCAGTCTCTGCTGCCAAAGGCATCCTGTATGGATTTAACCCCATTGTGCCCTCCGGGACCTCTGTTCTCTACAATTTTAACGCTACCAAAGGCCAGGTCCATATCATCGTGAACCACAATAATATCAGTGACAGGAATTTTAAAATAGGCAGACAGTTTCTGGAGAGGAACCCCGCTCCTGTTCATGAAGGACAAAGGCTTGACCAGGAAAACATCCTGGCCGTGGATGCGGGCTCTGGTAAAGGCAGCATCAAAGCGGGTTTTATTGAAATCAAGTCCTGATTTTCCAGCGATGGCACCCACCACCAGAAAGCCGATGTTGTGGCGGGTCCGGGAATATGTCTGACCGGGATTTCCCAGACCCGCTATCATTTTGAATTTTGAATCTGACAACCCCATTCAGACTGCTATTCAACAGGTTCAACCGGGGCATCTGCCGTCTCATCCATCTCTTCTTCCATCACTTCGTCTTCTTCTATTTCCTCTTCATCTTCGGCAGCATCGGGCGGAACAACGGTTATCACGGTAAAATTCACATCATGGGGAATCTGAACACCCTCATCAAGATCGATTTCATCCACGTGAACTGCATCGCCGATATCCAGATCTGTCACATCGATTACAATCCTTTCCGGAGTCGCGGCAGGCTTGCAGACCACCTCAAGCTCACGGCGGATAATCTGAATCATGCCGCCGCCCTCTTTGACCCCTTTGCTGATTCCCACAACCTCAACCGGGACAGATACAGTTACCAGGGTATCCATATCGATCTGGTGGAAATCCGCATGCAGGTATTCAATTCCATAGGTATCCATCTGCAGGTCTTTGAGCATCACCACCTTGCTTTTGGTTTCATCCCCCTGAATCTGCAGATTCAAAAACACGCCGGATGTGCCCCGGTCCCGGATAATTCTGTCAAATTCAATGGTATCAAGACAAAGCGCCATAGGGTCCATATTGGGCCCGTAAATGACTGCAGGGATGGTTTTGCTCCGGCGCATTTTTCTGGCCGCACCCTTTCCTTTTGTTTTTCGTTGTGTTGCTTTTAATTTGATAAGTTCCAAACTGTTTCCTCCATGTCCGCTATTTGCGATAAAGACAAAAAAATAGCGCGTTAGACTAGCATATTAAAAAAATTTGTGTTTATATAAATAGAGAATTGACCGAATCCCCCCTGTAACTGCGCATAATCCCCTCACCCACCAGTTTTGCAATGGAGAGGGTTTTTATCTTTTCACACTGTTGTGCCTCTGGAGACAACGGGATGGTGTCCGTGGCCACCAGGGAATTTAAAGAGGATTTGGTGATCCTGTCAATGGCAGGTCCGGATAATACCGGGTGGGTGCAGTAGGCATGTACCTGCCTGGCACCTTTTTCCCGGATCACCCCGGCTGCTTCTGTCAGGGTTCCTGCTGTATCCACCATATCATCAATGACAATGGCAACCTTATCCTGAACATCCCCGATGATTGCCATGGCTCTGGCCTGATTGGGCGCACTTCTGCGTTTGTCCACAATGGCCAGGCTGCAGTTGAGACGTTTGGCATAGGCCCTGGCCCGCTCCACACCGCCGGCATCCGGAGACACCACCACCAGGTTGTCAGGATACCTTGTCCTGATATCATCGATGATAATGGGAGCAGCATAGAGATTGTCCACAGGCACACTGAAAAACCCCTGGATCTGACCGGCATGCAGGTCCATGGTGATCACCCTGTCAACACCTGTGTTTTCCAGAAGATCCGCCACCATTTTGGCTGAAATGGGAACCCTGGGGGATACTTTTTTGTCCTGGCGGGCATAGCCAAAGTAGGGGATGACCGCTGTGATGCGGCTGGCAGAAGAACGCTTGAAAGCGTCAATCAAAAGCAGCAGCTCCACCAGATGGTCATTCACAGGCTTGCACGTGGACTGGAGTACATAAATTTCCTGTTTTCTGACATTTTCATGAATTTCAACCTGGATTTCCCCGTCACTGAACCGGTTGACCTTTAATTTCCCCAGGGGTTTTGCAAGATATTCAGAAATTTTGTCACCCAGCTGGGGATTGGAATTGCCCGCAAAAATTGACAGCCCACTCATAATATATCTCTTTTTTTTATGAGGTCATAAAAAAATTTGGCTGGGGCGAGAGGACTCGAACCTCTGAATGCAGGGATCAAAACCCTGTGTCTTACCACTTGACGACGCCCCATTACAATATCCTCTGGTTTCACCCGTTGTGCAACGCGCTTAAAAAAAAATTTTTGCTCTTGCCGGGCCAGCGCCTGCAAAGTTTTTCATACCCCTGCATTGCTGTTGTCTGTCCAGAAAAAAGGGCAAAAAGAGATCCGCCACTGCCTGACATGGTAACAGGGCGCTGCAGCTGCTGTTCCATCTCTTCTTTGGTGGACCTGATTTCCGGGTATAACCTGAAAGTTGTCTTTTCCAGGTCATTGTACAGGTACTGCCGGATATCAATGGTCTGTCCCTTTGTCAGGACATTCGAAGCAGACTTTATAGTATATTTCGGAAGGGATGTCAAACAAAAATCATGGTGTTTAAACACCCTGACAGTGGGAACATGAACCCCGGGATCACACAGTACCAGGTACTTGTGATCCAGATCCAAAACCTTCTCAAGAATTTCTCCAACGCCTGTGGCCAGTGCCGGGCCGCCAAAAATGAAAAACGGGATATCCGCACCAAGGCTGCATCCCATCTTGATCAACTCTGCCATGGAAAAAGGATGGCCGCACCAGCTGTTCAATTGCGTCAGTACTGTGGCGGCATTGCTGCTGCCGCCTCCCAGACCGGCTCCCACAGGTATTTTTTTTTGTATATGGATTACCACACCATCCAGGGGCAGTGATTTTTTCCTGTTTCTGGCAGCTGCAAAAAACAGGGTGGCCGCCCGGTGGGCCAGATTGGTTTCATTCCCGGGCACCCCGGGATGATCACAGGTCACCTGGATACCTTTGCCATGAAATTCAAATGTAATATCATCTGCCAGGCTGATCTTTGTCATCAAAGAAAAAAGATCATGGAACCCATCCGGCCGTCTGCCGGTGATATGAAGGAAAAGGTTGATCTTGGCAAAAGATGCCCGGGTGTATATCAAGCAGCTGCCTCCACATAGGCCAGCCGGATCTCACTGAGAAGCGCCCGCATCAGGTTTTCCTCATCCTTGTTCAGGTTGCCTTTTGTTTTTTCCGAAAGCATGGCCATCATATCAACGGTATATTTAGCCACGGTCAGATCCTTTTTTATCTGTCCTGTGGAAGGGTCTTCCACTTTTCCCAGCTGTACCAGTCCGGAAGAGTAAATGGACAGAATAAAGCTTGAAAAATCCACCCTGGGCAAAGTATGCTTTTTTTCAGCCTCTTTTTTCGCCTGTGCCGCCTCTTTTGCCGCCTGCATGATAAAACCGTTTCCTTCAGGCATGATAAGACCCTCCATCAATTAGTTTTTACAGTGTCATCCAGCCGGATAATAATATCGGCCACCGTTGTTTTTTTGCCTGCCTCATGAACAAAAAGCGGGTTGATGTCCAATTCCCTGATCACTGGATGATCATCCACAAGTGCTTTTAACGAGACAATATTTTTTTCAATTTCTTCAATATCAGACGGTGCTTCCCCGCGCAATCCCTTGAGAATGGGATATCCTTTAATGCTTTTGATCATCCGCCTGGCCACATTCCGGCCCATGGGCGACAACCGGAACGCCACATCTTTGTATACTTCCACAAAAATACCCCCAAGCCCGAACATGACAGCATGGCCGAACACCGGATCCCAGGTCACCCCGAGAATAACCTCTTTGCCGGCCGGTGCCATCTGCTGGACCAGGACCCCTTCCAGCCTGGCATCTGGATCATATTTTTTTGCATTTTCCATAATTTTTATGAACGCTTCCTCAACAGCCTGATCGTTTTCCAGCCTCACCTGCACCCCGCCGGCATCGGACTTGTGCAGGATCTGGGGGGAGACAATCTTCATGACCACGGGATATCCAAGGTCCCGGGCAAGCTGTTTTGCCTCATCAGCTGTTTTGGCCAGGGCCATGGGAAGGATGTTGAATCCATAACATTTAAGGATTTCATTGCCGTCCAGCTCCCCCAGCACATACCGGCCCTGGGAAAGATATTGTCCGATTATCTCTCCGGCCTTTTTTTTGTCATAGACAAGGTTATACTGGGGCAGAATTTTTCTGAAAAGCCATTTCATCCCTTCCCGCAGGGCTCCCAGAGACCGGGCCGCACTTTCGGGAAACTGGTAAACCGGCACCTTGTGCTGCTGGAGCAGCTTGACCCCGTCAGACACATCCACAATACCCATAAATGCACACAAAATCGGTTTAATGGTATTTTCAGCAATTCTGACAATGGCCTCGGCCGTGCCGATGGCATCGGTCATGGACTGGGGGGTGAGAATGATCAGTACCGCATCCACGCCCCGGTCCGCCAGTACCGTGGCCAGGGTGTTCTCATACCGGTCTTTTGCTGCATCTCCGATCACATCCACAGGGTTGTGAAAATTGGCGGTGGCCGGCAGGTATTTTTTCAGTTCAGTGATGGTTTCGTCGGAAAACTGTGCCAGTCTCAATCCTGACTGTTCACTCATGTCTGTGGCCATGATACCCGGTCCCCCGGCATTTGTGACAATGGCAATCCGGTCTCCTGTGGGATATTTGTTGGCGGCAAAGGCCTGGGCATAATCAAACAGCTGGTTTACAGTTCTGCACCGCAGAATACCGGACATGGTAAACAGTCCGTCATAAATCACATCCGCTCCTGCCAGGGCCCCTGTGTGGGAGGCGGCAGCTCTGGCACCTGCAGCTGAAGAGCCTGATTTTATGGCAATCACATGGGTGGGGTTGGTGCCGGAGGTCATTTTCCGAACCTCGGTGATAAACTCCTCTGCACTGCGGCTCAGTTCCTCCATATAGATCATGACCACGTCCGTGTCCGGGTCTTTATGGTAGTAGCGCAGCAGATCCAGCTCATCCACATCTGCCTTGTTGCCGATGGAAATAAATTTTGAAAACCCGAACCCCTTGTCTGCGGCATAGTCCAGTACTGCCGTGCACAAAGCCCCGCTCTGGGAAATAAAGGAGACATTGCCCGGAGCCGGCATGCGGGCGGAAAAACTGGCGTTCAAAGATACTTTGGGAGAGGGGTTGATCACCCCCAGGCAGTTGGGTCCCACCAGTCTGACCCCGGCATCGCTGCACAGGGCCTTGATCTGTTTTTCAATCTTTGCGCCTTCACCCCCCACTTCCTTGAATCCGGCAGACACGATAACAATGCCCTTTACCCCCTTGGCAATGCACTCCTGCACCGATGCCAGGGCCGCTTTGGGAGGCAGGATAATCATGGCCAGATCAATGGGATCAGGAATATTGGTGATACTGGTATAGCATTTCACACTGAGAACAGACCTGGCTTTTGGGTTCACAGGATATAAGGTGCCTTTATAGCCGCCGGACAGGATATTGGCAAAGATGTCATGCCCCACTTTGCCTTTCTGGGTTGAAGCACCCACAACAGCAATGGTTTCCGGTTCAAAAATTGCATCCAGTTTATCCATGGGACCCTTCCTTTTCTTCAAATCACCGTTACCAGGGCGTGAATACCCCGTTTTTGCCTGTCTTATCAAATTTTATCATATGGCATAATTCAGACAAGTAAAGAAAATTTTTAAACTATCGTGTGAATGGACCGTCAGAACAAAAAAAGAAGGAGGGGGGGAGGCCGGACCTGCTTTTTTTGCAGCAGGCCCGGCCCTGTCAGCTGGTTATAATTTAATGTTCAAATCAGTCTATCCCAAGGCTCAGCTTGGCTGACCTGAGGGTGTTTTTCATGAGCATGGCAATGGTCATGGGTCCGACACCACCGGGAACAGGGGTGATTTTGCCGGCTATTTCCTTGGCTGCATCAAAATCCACATCCCCTTTGAGTATGGCTTTGCCGGTCTGTTCGTTCATGCCCACCCGGTTGACCCCCACATCGATGACCGTGGCACCGGGCTTGATCCATTCAGGCTTTACCAGGTCCGGCACACCAGCTGCCACAACGAGAATATCCGCTCTTTTGCAGTGGGAAGCCAAATCTTTTGTCCGGGTGTGAACGATGGTCACTGTTGCGTTGGCACCCACCCCTTTCTGGGCCATCATCATGGCAATGGGCTTGCCCACGATATTGGAACGGCCCACCACCACAACTTCCGCACCAGATGTTTCCGTGCCGGACCGGACGATCATCTCCTGGATACCGGCAGGGGTGCAGGGCAGAAACTTGACCTCATCTCCGCCGATCATCAAGCGCCCCACATTCACCGGATGGAATGCATCCACATCCTTGTCCGGGTTGATGGCGTTGAGCACTTTTTTGTCGTCAATGTGCTTGGGCAAAGGCAGCTGCACCAGGATACCGTGGATATCGGGATCATTGTTGTATTTGTCTATCAATGCCAGCAGGTCTTTTTCAGAAATATCTTCGGGCTGGTCATCCTGTATTTCATGGAACCCCAGGCTGATGGCGGTTTTAACCTTCAGGGTCACATAGCTGATGGACGCCGGGCTCGATCCCACAAGAATGGTCACAAGACCTGGCACTTTGCCGTGTTTTTCTTTCATCTGATCGACTTCCTCTTTGATCTCCCCGAGGATAGCCTTTCTGATCTCAGTTCCGCTGATAATTTGCGCTGTCATATTTTTTTCTCCAAACATTCATATGGGTTTACCCCATAACCGGCCAAACCTGAACACAGGGCTGACCGGTTATGGGATCTGGTTCAATCGCCTGTATTTAAAGGTTAGAATACACCTTCAACCTTGCCGGTTTCCACATCCACATCCACCCGCTTGAATGCCGGGTTGGATCCGGTACCCGGCATCAGGCTGATGGCCCCTGCCACCGGCACGATAAATCCGGCACCGCCATAGGTAAGGACTTCGCGGATGGTCAGTCTCCAGCCTTTTGGCACACCCTTGAGAGCAGGGTTGTCAGACAGGGACAGATGGGTTTTCACCATGCACATGCCCAGTCCGGCCAGTTCAGGATCAGCCTGAATTCTGGCAAGAGACCTTTCCGCTTCAGCAGAATAATCAACCCCGTCAGCGCCGTACACCCCTTTGGCAATGAGTTCGATTCTCTGTTTGATGGGCATATCCAGTTCATAGAGGAATTTGAACTCGGTTTTTTCTTCACAGGCTTCCACAACGGTTTCAGCAAATTCAATCGCACCGTCACCTCCCAGTTCCCAGTGACGGGACAGGGCCACTCTGGCACCTTCTGCCTCACACAGCTCCCTGACCTTGGCAATTTCCGCATCTGTATCAGTATAAAAAGCGTTGATGCAGACAACCGGTGAGATGCCGGCTTTTCTGACGTTTCTGATATGATGGATAAGGTTGTCACATCCCTTGGCAACCCATTCCACATTCTCAGTGGCATATTCTTCGGGCATGGCTTTGCCGGGCACAGGCACGGGGGCGCCGCCATGGCATTTGAGGGCACGGATGGTGGCAACCACGACCGCACAGTCAGGTTTCAGGCCGGAATAACGGCATTTGAGGTTCCAGAATTTTTCAAACCCGATATCAGCACCGAATCCGGATTCGGTCACATGGTAATCAGCCAGTTTCAGTCCCACCTTGTCAGCGATGATGGAGCTCTGGCCGATGGCAATGTTGGCAAAAGGGCCGGCATGAACAATGACCGGCTGGCCTTCCAGGGTCTGCATCAAAGAAGGGTTCAACGCCTCCACCATCCAGGCGGTCATGGCACCGGCCACCTGCAGGTCTTCCGTGGTCACGGGTTTGCCTTTTTTGTTGTAGGCCACAACAATCTTGCCCATTCTTTCACGCATGTCCTTGAGATCATTGGCCAGAGAAAGGATGGCCATGACCTCGGATGACACGGCAATGCCGAACTTGGATTTCATCATGAACCCGTCTGCCTTGCCGTTGACCCCGTCTATGCCGATGATGATGTTACGCAGGGCCTGGCAGCAGAAGTCGATGACCCAGCCCATTTCCACATTGGTGGGATCGATGTCCAGGCGTTTCATACCGGACAGCCTTTCCAGCTGCTCGTCTGTGTAGTTTCTTTCATGCTGGAGCCGGGAGGTCAATGCCACCATGGCCAGGTTATGGGCATTCATGATGGCGTTGATGTCACCGGTGAACCCTAAAGAAAACGGGGTCAACGGAATGCACTGGGCCAGCCCGCCGCCGGCGGCAGATCCCTTGATGTTCATTGTGGGTCCGCCGGAAGGCTGGCGAATGGCGGCGCATACGCTTTTGCCGATCTTGCCCAGGCCCTGGACAAGGCCCATGGAAGAGGTGGATTTTCCCTCTCCCAGGGGAGTTGGCGTGATTGCCGTGACATCGATGTATTTCCCATTGGGTTTATCTTTCAGACGTTCCATCACTTTTTTGAAATCGATCCTGCCGATATAGTGACCCTGGGGCAGCAGTTCCTCTTCTGTCAATCCCAGTTTTTCACCGATTTCATAAATTTTGAGCATCGATTTTTCAGCATCTTGTGCAATTTCCCAATCCTTGTGTTTGGTTGGATCTAGTGCCATGGTTTACTCCTTTGTTAATTTGGACTCTGAGCGAGTCGGTGATAAAAATAATATAAAACAAAGCCTTAACGCTTTTTGTTACCAGAAGCCTAATGGTATTATCGGGCTGTTAGTGTACCTAACTATATAAATAAACGTAAAAAATCAATAGATTTCAAACAGCGGTTGTGTTTTTAAAACAATCATTAAAAATCAGGTTACAATCATACATTTTAATTGGAAAATCAATATTTTTCTTACAAAAATGATAAAAATTTAAAAAATTCAGCCAATAACTGCAAAAATCGTGACTTTACGACCTATTCATCTGCATGCAAAAATTTTTGCTTTCACGATTTCTATTTATAAATTAAATCCAATTCACTTGAAATCACAAGATTTCATCTGAAATATAACATACTAAAATTAAAAGATATTTAATATGTATCCATTCAGTTCAATAAATTCATTCATCTATTGACAAAAAATGGTACAAATTATAAATCATATGCGTTATCAATATTATTAACCTGTATTATGGGGTATGGTGAATGGGCAGACAATTCAAAGTCAGCAGCCGGTTATATGAATTCGTCATTCCCGTTTCCATTCATCCTTTCATGATAATGCCACACCGTTTTAACCTTAATTCCTTCCAACTTATAAACATCTTTAATACTTAGGAGGTAAACGTGGGATTCGAAATAACCAAAGAAACCTATGCCGGGGCCATCAAAGGTATCACCATTGGAAAAGGTGATAAAACCCTTACCGTCGGCGGCCAGACAAGCTATCCTTTCTACCAGTTCGAGGGTGACATGCCCAACAAACCTGTCATTGCCATGGAAATCTGGGACATGGAACCTGAAGACTGGCCTGAAGCAGCCAAAGCACCTTTTAAGGATGTGCTTTCCGATCCTGCTGCATGGGCCAAAAAATGTGTGGATGAATATGGTGCACAGGCCATTGTGCTTCAGCTCAAAAGCACCGATCCCAACGACAAGGATGCCAGCCCGGATGATGCGGCCCAGACCGTGAAAAAAGTCAGTGAGGCAATCAATGTTCCTTTGATCGTCTGGGGATGTGCCGTGCCTGCCAAAGATGGGGAGACCCTGAAAAAGGTGAGTGAGGTCTGTGACGGCCACAACCTGGTTTTAGGCCCTGTGGAGGAAAAAAACCACAAAGGCATCGGCGCCGCAGCCATGGGCTATGGACACACCATTATTTCATCCTCCCCCATTGACGTCAACCTGGCCAAACAGGTGAACATCCTGCTGGAAAACTTAGGTGTTTCCCTGGACAAGGTGATTGTGGACCCCACCACCGGCGGTCTGGGATATGGTCTGGAATATTCCTACTCGGTCATGGAAAGGCTTTCCCAGGCAGCCATGACACAGGGTGATGACAAACTCCAGAACCCCATGATCAACAACCTGGGCAATGAGGTATGGAAATGCAAGGAAGCCAAGCAGCCTGTTGAGGAAGCGCCTGAACTGGGTGATCCGGAACGCCGGGCCATTCTCATGGAAGCGGTGGGCGCAGTTGCCTACCTCATGGCAGGATCCAGTATCCTGATCATGCGTCACCCGGAATCAATCAAACTGGTCAGATCTTTCATCGATCTGGCATCTGACGGCGGATCTGCCATGGATGTGGCACCTGTCACCAAACTGCTGGATGATGTGGAGATCGATTTTGCCGCAATGGCACCGGAACCTGATCTGACCATTAAAGAAGAAGAAAAGAAAGCCCCGGCCAAAAAAGCGGCACCTGCCAAAAAACAACAAGAAGCAAAACCAGCTGCTGCCGCCCCAAAGGCGGAAAGCAAACCAGCTGAGGCCCCCAAAGCACAAGCGGCTCCTGAACCTGCAGCCAAGCAAGCGCCGCCTGCCAAAGATCCTGAGGCTGAAGCAAAAGCAAAGACTGACGCTGAAGCTGCGGCAAAAGCGGATGCAGAAGCCAAAGCCAAAGCAGATGCACAAGCTGCAGCAAAAGCGGAAGCTGCGGCCAAGGAAAAAGCTGCGGCAGAGGCTGAGGCCAAAATCAAAGCCGAGAAAAAGGCGCAGCAGGATGCAGCAGCTAAACGCGAAGCTGAGGAACAGGCCCTGCGGGATAAAAGAGCCGCAGAAATGGCCAAACATAAAACCGAGGCTGCACCCAAAAAAGCGGTACCCATGACAGCCGCCAAAATCCAGAAAGACCAGCTTGAAAAAATCATTGAAAACCTGAACCGGATTCACAGGCGCGCTGTTTAATCACAACTACCAGCTCCGTCCTTTTTGAGAGGTCGTGGCAGCTGTTTACACCCAAAAATAATAAGAGGAGGAACCTCTGATGGCAGAAGTAAAAAAAGCAAAGACAGCCAAGGAACCCAAACTTGCTGATCCCATTGAAGCATCATATGAAGTATCCACCCAGGAGATGATTGTCAGATCCCACAAACTCGGGGTTGAAACCATTTTTGACCGGGCAGTGTCCATGAAGCCCTGCAACATCGGCATCCAGGGCATCTGCTGTAAAAACTGCGCCATGGGCCCCTGCCGGCTCCCGCTGCCCAAAGGCGGCATTGAAGGCGAAGACACCAGAAAAGGCCTGTGCGGCGCCACACCCAACACCATTGCCGCCAGAAACTTTGCCAGAATGGTGGCAGCAGGGGCAGCGGCCCACTCCGACCATGGCAGGTGTGTGGCCGAGGTTTTCATGTCTGCGGCAAAAAAAGAGACTGATGCATACCAGATCAAAGATACCCAGAAACTGCTGGCCGTTGCCCCCCATCTCGGGGTTGCCGTCACTGTAGAGGAAGACGGGGAGACCAAAGACAGGGACATTGATGAAATCGCCCTGGAAGTGGCTGAAAAGGCTTTAAATGAATGGGGCAAATCAGATGGTGAGCTTTTATACCTGAAACGCGCTCCCCAGCCACTCCAGGACAAGTGGGAAAAACAGGGAGTCAAACCCAGAAACATTGACAGAGAAATTGTGGAGATCATGCACAGAACCCATATGGGGGTTGACCAGGATTACAAAAACCTGATCAAGCAGTGCACCAGGGCATCACTGGCTGACGGATGGGGCGGCTCCATGCTGGCCACCGATCTGCAGGATGTGCTCTTCGGCACCCCTTCCCCGCTGCAGTCTGAAGCCAACCTTGGCATCATGAAAGCAGACCATGTCAACATCATAGTTCATGGCCATGAACCGGTCCTGTCGGAAATGATCGTGGCGGTTGCCCAGTCAGAAGAGATGGTCAACTATGCCAAGGAACAGGGTGCAGCCGGTATCCAGCTGGGGGGCATCTGCTGTACTGCCAATGAAATTCTCCATAGACACGGTGTTCCGCCGGCTGGCAACTTTCTCCAGCAGGAGCTGGCCATCATCACAGGTGCATGTGATGCCATGGTGGTGGATATCCAGTGCGTGATGCAGAACCTTGCCAATGTGGCCAAATGTTTCCATACCAAACTTATCACCACCCATCCCATCGCCAGGATGGAGCAGGAAAATGTGATCCACATCGAGTTCAATGAGCACTATGCACTGGAAGATGCCAAACGCATCGTGAAAATGGCTATAGACAACTTTAAAAACCGCGGCTCCGATGTCATGATTCCCCAGCACAAGGCCACACAGATCGCCGGCTTTGGCGTGGAATCGATCCAGTATCATCTGGGCGGCACCTTCAGGGGCACCTACTACACCCTGAACGACAACATCATCAACGGCCGGATCCGGGGTGTGGCTGGCGTGGTGGGATGCAACAATGCCCGCTCCCGCCACAATGAGATGCACATCAAGGTATTAAAGGAGCTGATCAAGAACGATGTGCTGGTACTCACCACAGGCTGTGACGGCATCACCGCCGCCATTCACGGTCTGCTCACCCCTGAAGCGGCCCAGGTATACTGCGGTCCGGGTCTGGCTGAAATCTGTGAGACAGTGGGGATTCCGCCGATTCTCCACCTGGGTTCCTGTGTGGACAACTCCAGAATCCTGCTGGCAGCCACCGAGGTTGTCAAGGCAGGTGGTCTGGGCAATGATCTGTCCGATCTGCCTGTAGCCGGCTCCGCCCCTGAGTGGATGAGTGAAAAAGCGATCTCCATCGGCCAGTATTTTGTCACATCAGGTGTGTACACGGTATTTGGCGGCACCCTTCCCACATCCGGTGCACCGGTCTTCCATGATTACATCTCCAAGGAGCTGGAGGGGATCTACGGCGGCAAATGGGATGTGGAAGCAGATCCCATCAAGCATGCCCACCTGATGATTGCCCATATCGACAAAAAGAGGAAAGCGTTGGGTATTGACAAGGCAAGGGAACGCGTATTGATGGATATGGCTGACCGCCAGCAGCTGGAAGCCTGATAGACCAGGCACCTGAAACAGTCGAAACAAAAATACTAATTATATTAAATCCTCAACGAAGGAGGAATAAGAAATATGTCAAAATTAATCGCATTTGCTGCCATTCAGGGTGGCTACAAAGTGGTTGCACAGGTGGAAGGTGAACTTGAAAGAGCACTTCAGACCTATGATGCCAGTACAAAAGTGGGGTTTCCCAACACAGCGTATTACCTGCCGGTTATCTATTCTCTGACCGGGCTGAAATGTGAGACCCTGGAAGATCTGAAAAAACCCATGGAATTTGCCAGGGGCCTGTTACCTCCCCATATAAAGCTGAAAAACTGGCTTCCCTACCTGGGGCCGCTTCTGGATGCCGGCATGGCAGGTATCATCTCCTATGAAGTCAAAGAGGCCCTGCGTTATCTGAATGAACCCGATTTTTACATTGCCCAGGAAGACCCGGACATTGAAAACGGCAAGCTCTGGGTGGGTGCGGCTGATGATACCATCCTGCGTAAACGCGGTGTGGAATTTGTGGACGGTTCCGCGCCTGGCTTTGCCGCCATGGTGGGTGCTGCACCCAACAAAGAGATCGCCAAGATGATCGTGGAAGACTACCAGAAGCGCTCTCTGTATATTTTCTGTGCTGCCAACCACAACGGCAAAACCCTGATCCAGCAGTGCCTGGATGCCGGCATGCAGATCGGGTGGAACACCCGTATCGTACCTTTTGGCCCGGATATTTCCTCTGCGGTTTTTGCCCTTGGGTTTGCCAACAGAGCTGCCATGGCATTCGGCGGTGTAAAACCCGGTGATTTTAAAACCATCCTTAAATACAACAAAGACCGGGTATTTGCCTTTGTAAACGCCCTGGGGGATGTGGGAACCGAATGGGGTGTTGCGGCTGCCGGCTGCGTCAACTGGGGTTTTCCCACCATTGCTGACACGGAAATTCCCGAAATCCTGCCCACGGGTATCTGTACCTACGAACATGTGGTGGCACCCGTGGCCCACGAAGACATGGTCCAGAAGTCGGTTGAGGTCAGAGGTCTCAAGGTCCAGGTATCTGAAATCGATATTCCCTGCGCTTTCGGACCGGCCTATGAAGGAGAGCGTGTCCGGGGTGCGGATCTGTACGCCCAGTGCGGCGGCGGAAAAACCCAGTGCACCGAGCTGGTAAAAATGGCGGACATGAATGCCATTGAAGACGGCAAAGTGGAAATCATCGGTCCTGACATTGCAGATATCAAGGAAGGGGGAACCTTTCCCCTTGGGATCTTTGTTCAGATTGCAGGCAGAGAGTTCCAGGATGATTTTGAACCCATCATGGAGCGTCAGATCCATCATCTGATCAACTATATCCAGGGCATCATGCACATCGGACAAAGGGATATCTCCTGGGTGCGGATCTCCAAGGCTGCCATTGAAAAGGGATTCACCCTCAAGGATATCGGTGTGGTGCTCCATGCCAAATTCCACCAGGATTTCAACAAGATTGTGGACAAGGTTCAGGTCACGCTCTACACCAAAAAAGAGGATGTGGACAAGATGACCGCCACGGCCAGAGAAAACTACCTGGCAAGGGATGCCCGGGTGGACAACATGCGCGATGAGGATGTTGAAACATATTACTCCTGTACCCTGTGCCAGTCCTTTGCCCCCAGCCATGTATGCTCTGTATCCCCGGAAAGAACCGGCCTGTGCGGTGCCTACAACTGGATGGACTGCAAGGCTTCCTATGAGATCAACCCAACAGGCCCCAACCAGCCCATAGAAAAGGGCGAATGCCTGGATCCAAAACTGGGACAGTGGAAAGGGGTGAATGATTTCATATACAAGGCCTCCAGAGGGGCTGTCACCCATTACAACTTTTATTCCATGGTACATGATCCCATGACCACCTGCGGGTGCTGTGAATGTATTGCCGCCCTGCTGCCGCAATGCAACGGGGTTATGACCGTTGGCCGTGACTACACAGGCGAAACACCCTGCGGCATGAAGTTCACCACCCTGGCCGGTGTCATGGGCGGCGGCGCATCGTCTCCCGGCTTTGTGGGCCATTCAAAACACAACATTACCCAGGGCAAGTTCATTCTTGGTGATGGGGGTCTGTTGCGGATGGTCTGGATGCCCAAGATGCTCAAAGAGGAGCTCAAGGACAGAATCGTTGCCAGGGGCGAAGAGATGGGTGTTCCCGGCCTGTTTGACATGATTGCCGATGAAACCGTGGGCACCACAGAAGAGGAGATCCTTTCCTTTCTCCAGGAAAAAGGCCATCCGGCCCTGAACATGGACCCCATCGTGGGATAGGCATTTAACACAAAAGGCGGGGCAGTATTCCACCAGATATCAATCTGCCCCGCCCTTACCATATGGTTGTATAAATTTTAAGGAGACTAACATGGCATTAACCGGTATACAGATATTCAAACTCCTGCCCAAGACCAACTGCAAGGAGTGCGGCGTTCCCACCTGTCTTGCATTTGCAATGAACCTGGCATCCGGCAAGGCGGAACTGGACAGCTGCCCCTATGTGTCTGATGAAGCGAAAGAACAGCTGGCTGAAGCATCCGCCCCCCCCATCCGCCCTGTGGCATTGGGAAAGGGTGTCAGGAAAACCGCCACCGGCGGGGAAACCGTGCTCTACAGGCATGAAAAAACCTTTTTCAACCCCACTGTTCTGGCAGCCACCGTGGCATCTGATACAGATCCGGCAGACCTTGACACCACATTGAAAACCTATAATGCATTCCAGTATGAAAGAGTTGGCCTGAACCTGCGCCCGGAACTGCTGGTGGTCAAGGATGCCGGTAAAGGTGCTGATGCTTTTGCGGCCGTGGCCAAAAAGATCGCCACAGAATCGGAATTCAACCTGGTGCTCATGACAGAGGATGCTGCCGTGATGAAAGCGGGCATCGATGCTGCCGGATTCAAACGGCCCCTGCTGTACGCTGCCACTGAAGCCAATGCAGATGAATTCGGCGCCCTGGCCAAAGACGCAGACCTGCCCCTGGCCGTGAAAGCGGATTCTGTGGAAGCGTTGATCCCTTTGACCGAAAAACTCACAGGCATGGGCCTGAAAGACCTGGTCATCGACCCCGGTTCCCGGGAGATCAAACAGGCACTGGAGGACCAGGTGGCCATCCGCCGGGCTGCATTAAAAGCAGGCAACAAAGCCCTGGGCTTTCCCACCATTGTATTTCCCTGTGAAATGGCATCCAACCTGGACATGGAAACCCTTATCGCAGGCATGTTTGTGGCCAAATACGGCGGCATTGTTGTGATGTCTGACTTTACGACAGAATCTTTATTCCCGCTGCTGCTGGAACGGCTCAACATCTTTACCGATCCCCAGCGGCCCATGACGGTTACTGAAGGCATCTTTGAGATCAACAACCCGGATGAAAACTCTCCGGTACTGGTCACCACCAACTTTGCATTGACCTATTTTATCGTATCCGGTGAAATTGAGGCCAGCAAGGTGCCGGCATGGCTGCTCATCAAGGATTCTGAAGGGCTGTCAGTTCTTACTGCCTGGGCTGCCGGCAAATTCGGCGGGGATGACGTGGGAATTTTTGTAAAAAAATGCGGTATCATGGACAAGGTCAAACACAATGAACTGATCATTCCTGGTTATGCCGCTGCCATTGCCGGGGATGTGGAAGAAGAGCTGCCCGGCTGGACCATTACTGTGGGTCCCAGGGAAGCTGCCCACCTGCCGGCATTCCTCAAAACAAAAAAGTAACATACGCGCCGGGACAAAAAACTTTCTTGTCCCGGCTTTTCAAGTGTCAATCTTAAATTAACAAAAGGATAAGAACATGGAAAACATGATTCTATTTGGTGAAAGCCTGAACGTCATTTCCCGGGTTATCGGAAAAGAGTTCAAGGAGCCGGATCCTGCCAAACGCAACCCTGTACCCATTCAAGAGGAAGTTTTGCGCCAGAAGGAACTTGGCATGGACTACATCGACATCAACCTGGGACCTGCCAAAAAATTCGGCACCGAGCTGATGCCCTGGGTGGTCAATGTGGTCCAGGAAGCAGTACCCGGCATGCCTTTGCTGCTGGACTCCTCAAACATCGATGCCATCGAAGCCGGCCTCAAGGTGTGCAAACCGGCCGATGCCCCCCACATCATCAACTCCATCATGGCCAGACCGGAACGGTATGAAAAAATGGTACCCCTGGCTGCCCAGTATGAAGCGGATTTTGTGGCCCTGATGTGGGGACCTGACGGGCTGCCCAGGGATGAAAACGAGCGGGCTGCCCTGGCCGTGGAACTGATCTATTTTGCCAACGAAGCCGGTATCCCCAATGAAAAAATCTGGGTGGACGGCATTGTAACACCCGTGAATATCCAGCAGCAGCAGCTCATGAGCCTGCTCAATTTCCAGATGATGATCGATGAGATCGCACCGGGTGCCAAATCCACCTGCGGTCTGTCCAATATCTCCAATGGCCCTCCGGAACACCTGCGGCCGATTTTAAACCAGACCTATATGGTCATGCTGTGGAAATACGGCATGAAATCGGTTATTGCCGATCCCCTGGACAAACAGCTCACTGCCATTGCCAAAGGCCAGCGCCAGGATATTGTGGACCTGATCTGGGGCATGATGGACGGCAATGTGCCCGACATTTCCGGCCTTGACAAGGAGATGCAAGATTACGCCAAAACCTATAAAGTGATCATGGGGGAAACCCTGTACTCAGATTCATGGCTTGAAATCTGATCTGCACAGCCCCAGGTTTTTAAAAGCCCCTGTCCGGTATCACTGGCACAGGGGCTTTATTTGTTTTTACTTGTCTTTATTTTGTACAATTTGCGCTTATATTTACATCATATGAAACCCTAAAAAAACGGACTGGCCATATGGAAGATATAAATACTGCAGACAACTGGTACTACGTGATTGTTCAGAATCCTGATACTGCATCCGAAAAAATATTGGGATTCAATGATGAAAAAACCAAAGAAAAATTTCTGCCGGCATTTAAAACCAAGCAGGATGCAAAATCGTGTTTTCAACTGCTGCCCAAGGATTTGTTCAAGGAAAAATACGATATTCACGCGGTCATTGAAGAAGACATCATAGATACGGCAAAAAAAACCGGCCACCAGGTGTTTGTTTTGGATGAAACAGGACATATTCTCAAGCCTCTGGGCTAAACCCTAACTGGGGAGTAAAATCATATGAGTTTAAAACTGGCATTCGGCGGCAAAGGCGGGGTGGGCAAAACAACCATAACCGCCCTCATCGCCAGAAGTATAGCCGCCCTAAACAAGGACACATCCGTCATTGCCATCGATGCAGATCCTGTGGCCAACCTGGCAGCCGCCCTGGGCATTGATGAAACCCGGCCCATCACGCCCGTGGCTGAGCTGTCTGATCTCATCGCAGAAAGGACCGGGGCCAAACCAGGCACCATGGGGGGGTTTTTCACCCTCAACCCCAAGGTGGATGACATACCGGACCGGTTTTCCCTGGAAAAAGACGGGGTTAAACTGCTGGTCATGGGCACGGTGCAGCAGGGCGGCTCCGGATGCATATGCCCGGAAAGCACCATTTTAAAGGCCCTCATGAACCATCTGGTCCTGGCCCGAAACGAAGTGGTGGTCATGGACATGGAAGCAGGTGTTGAGCATCTGGGACGGGCCACTTCCGGATCTGTGGATGCCCTGGTGGTGGTGGTGAATCCCGGCAAGCGCAGCCGGGTGGCAGCGGACAGGATACGCAAACTGGGACAGGATATCGGCATAAAAAAAATCCTGATCCTGGGCAACCGGGTGCGATCGGAACAGGACAAGGCATTGATTACAGACAGTATGCCTGACTATGAAATCCTGGGGTTTTTACCGGAAATGGATGAAATTGTCCAGGCGGACCGGGACGGCACACGCCCTTTTAATGATGCCAAGAACATCCCTGAAGCGGTCAAAACCATCACAGGAAAACTGATGGCCCTGGAAAAATAAGGAACCCAAAAAACCAGGGATGCATGCACTGGATGTCTGCCGGAATCATGCATCCAGTGCAGCCATGGTGGTGTCCAGCATCCGGTTGGCATACCCCCATTCATTGTCGAACCAGGCCTGTACCTTGACCAGGCGCCTGCCTGACACCCGGGTCTGAAGCAGGTCTATCACGGCTGATCTGGGATCATGATTGAAATCACAGGAAACCAGCTGTTCATCGCTCACTCCTAGTATCCCGGATAAATTATTTTCAGAGGCTTTGATGAGCAACTCATTGACCATACGGGCATGGGTATCTGTTTTCACCAGCACTGTGATATCCATGATCGATACATTAATGGTGGGCACCCGGATGGCCAGGGTTTCAAACCTGCCGGCCATGTGGGGCAGAATCCTGGCAATGCCTCTGGCCAAAGAAGTGGACACCGGAATTATGGAGTGCAGGGCGGACCTGGTTTTTCGCAGATCCTTGTTATAGGCATCGATCACGGGCTGGTCATGCATGGCTGAATGGATAGTGGTTGTAACACCGGTTTCAATCCCCAGATGGGTGTCCAGGATGTGCAGGATGGGAATCACACAGTTTGTGGTGCAGGAGGCATTGGAAATAACAGCGTGGTCTTTTTTCAGATTCTGGTGATTAATCCCGTATACAATGGTGGCATCCATCTCATCTTTGGCAGGATGGGAATAAATCACCTTTCTTGCACCGGAAAGCAGATGAAGTTCAGCAGATTCTTTGTCATTGTATACCCCGGTGCAGTCCAGAACCGCATCCACTGCAAGATCCTTCCATGGCAGATTGACAATATTCTTTTCCTGGAACAGGTGAATGAAATCTGCGTCAATGGTCATTCCCGGGCCTTTTTTATCAACTTTTCCCGGGAACCGGCCATGGGTGGAATCATGCCGGGTTAAATGGAAAATTGTGTCGGAACAGGCGATTTCATTGATGGCAACCAGGTTCAACATCCTGTAAAACCGGTCTGATTCGTACAACGCTCTGGCCACACACCGGCCGATGCGGCCGTATCCATTGATTGCAATATTGAATGTCATGTCTGTGTTCCCTGCCCGGAAATATTTTTTTTGTATCTCATCAATCTGCTTTTATATCACAGAAAGATCCTATACCACAGCTGCACAGACAAGTAAAATACTGACCCGGGTGAAAAATAATTACCCACCCGGGTTTTTTTGCACAATTATTCCTTTAACTGCTCCTTGACGGCGGCCAGTTCCGTTTCCAGCCATTTTGCCCGCATCTGCAGGTC
>JAIPDY010000011.1 GCA_021737445.1 Desulfotignum sp. | reverse complement strand
CAGGACACCTGCCGGAAAAACCTTGCCGGCAGGTGTCTTTTGTCCGTCATTGATGAACTATATCATCCTGGGTGACAGTGGCTGTACAATCTATGCGTTAATACCGGTAAAGATCCGACTTGAAAGGACCGTTCTGGGGAATCCCCAGATAGTCTGCCTGCTCTTTGGTCAGCTTGGTCATGGTCACGGACAGATTTTTCAAATGCAGCCGCGCCACCTCCTCGTCCAGTTCCTTGGGCAGGGTATATACCTTGTTTTCCAGTTTTTCAGAAGCCAGCTTGATCTGGGCCAGGGTCTGGTTGGAAAAGCTGTTGCTCATGACAAAGCTGGGATGGCCGGTGGCACATCCGAGATTCACCAGGCGGCCTTCAGCCAGAACAATGACAGACCGTCCTGATTCCAGCACCCATTTGTCCACCTGGGGTTTGATGTTGATACGTTCGGCTTTGGGATTATCCATGAGATAGGACATTTCGATTTCATTGTCAAAATGGCCGATGTTGCAGATAATGGCCTCATCTTTCATTTGCGCGATGTGTTCGCCTTTGATGACATGGTAATTGCCTGTGGCTGTCACAAAGATATCGCCCCGGGAAGCGGCCTGTTCCATGGTCACCACTTCATAGCCTTCCATGGCTGCCTGCAAAGCACAGATGGGATCGATTTCCGTAATCTGGACAATGGCGCCATATCCTTTCATGGAGGCGGCACAGCCTTTTCCCACATCCCCGTATCCGGCAATCACCACGGTCTTTCCGGCAAGCATCACATCTGTTGCCCGCTTGATGCCGTCAGCCAGAGATTCTCTGCACCCGTAAAGGTTGTCAAACTTGGACTTGGTCACCGAATCATTGACATTGATGGCCGGAAACAGCAGTTGGTTTTTCGTTGCCAGCTGGTACAGCCGGTGGACACCGGTGGTGGTTTCTTCTGAAACCCCTTTGATGGCTTTGGCAATGCGGGTCCACTTTTCCGGATCCTGTGCCTGGGATACCCGGAGCCGGTCCATGAGACAGCGTTCATCCTGGCTGTGGGTGGGCTGGGACAACAGTGCGGGATCTTTTTCCACCTTTACCCCCTGGTGCACAAACAGGGTGGCATCGCCGCCGTCATCAACGATCAGGTCCGGGCCGCTACCATCAGGCCAGAGCAAAGATTGTTCCGTGCACCACCAGAACTCTTCCAGGGTTTCACCTTTCCAGGCAAACACGGCGGCAGTGCCTTTTTTGGCAATGGCGGCTGCGGCATGGTCCTGGGTGGAAAAAATATTGCAGGATGCCCACCTGATATCAGCACCCAGTTCATACAGGGTGTCGATGAGCATGGCGGTCTGGATGGTCATGTGAAGACTGCCCATGATTTTCAGACCCTTTAAGGGTTTTTCAGGTCCGTATTTTTCCCGGATGGCCATAAGACCCGGCATCTCCTTTTCAGACAACTGCATGTCCTTGCGCCCTTCTTCGGCAAGATTGATATCCTTGACCTTGTTTTTTAATGTTAAATCAAGTTCTATGTAAGATGGATCTTTTGTTTGCTGCAACATTGTTACACTCCTTGGGATTGCTTAAAATTTCTAAATTTACTGGATTGTTTTTCCAATAACGCATCTGCCTTACTGGTCGGTTTGGTGCCGGTCATCGTCCCGGTGGGAACACTTTCGCATAAAAAGGCTGCCTGAACCGGGATTTTTCCGGATTCCGGAAGGCAGCCCTGTTGATATATGTACTTAGAGCCCTGCCAGTTCCCGGATCTGGCCTGCTCTGTCTGTTCTTTCCCAGGAAAAATCAGGGTCTTTGCGACCAAAGTGGCCGTATGCAGAGGTTTTCCGATAGATGGGCCGCAGCAGGTCAAGGGTTTCAATAATGGCTGCCGGTCTCAGGTCAAACACCTGTCTGACGATTTCCACCGCCTTTGTTTCAGAAATCTTGCCGGTACCCATGAAATCCACCATCAAAGAAACCGGTTCTGCCACACCGATTGCATATGCCACCTGGACTTCGCATTTGTCTGCAATGCCTGATGCCACCAGGTTTTTGGCCACATACCGGCCCATGTAGGAGGCACTTCGGTCCACTTTGGAAGGATCTTTTCCGGAAAAACACCCGCCCCCGTGGCTTCCCTGGCCGCCATAGGTATCCACGATAATTTTACGCCCGGTGAGGCCGCAGTCCCCCATGGGTCCGCCGATCACAAACCTGCCCGTGGGATTGACAAAGAACCGGGTATCTCCGTCCATCATCTCCTTTGGGATGATTTTCCGGATCACTTCCTTGACCACCGCATCCTTCAGGTCTTCGTAGGTCACATCATTGTTATGCTGGGTGGAAACCACCACAGCATCCACCCGTTCGGGCTTGCCGTTTCTGTATTCAATGGTTACCTGGGATTTGCCGTCCGGCCGCAGAAAATCCAGAGCCCCGTTTTTTCTAACCTGGGTTAAGCGCTTGGTCAGCTTGTGGGCAAACAGAATGGGCATGGGCATGAGTTCTTCGGTTTCATTTGTGGCATACCCGAACATAAGCCCCTGGTCCCCTGCACCCTGTTCCTTATGCAGACCGGCTCCCTCATCCACGCCCTGGGCGATGTCAGAAGACTGCTGGTCAATACTGGTAATAACAGAGCATGTTTTCCAGTCAAACCCCATGGTGGATGAATTATACCCGATATCTCTGATGGTGTTTCTGACAACTTCCGGAATATCCACATAGCAGTCAGTGGTGATTTCTCCTGCCACCAGGGCAAGTCCTGTGGTCACCAGGGTTTCGCAGGCAACACGGCAGCGTTTGTCCTCGGCCATAATGGCATCCAGGATGCTGTCTGATATGGCGTCTGCCACTTTGTCAGGATGGCCCTCTGTTACAGATTCAGATGTAAACAAAAATGATTGATTGTCTGACATTTCATGCTCCTTTTAAGAAAGTGATAAAAATTGTAATTTCATGCGTGCATTTGGTCAGCAGCAGTGATGTAGATTCTTATTTATACCGGCTTATCCACCATTTGTCAATAGCTATCCAGAAATATATCAAGATATGTTCATATTTTGTTAAGAAATCCAGAAAACCCTTGACAACGGCATAGGATTTTCTATGCTGGGGTGAACAAACCAACTTTTTATGGAGACAGAACATGACAAAACAATACAATAAACGCATCACCGGTGTCGGGTCCGCTCTGGTGGACATCCTCATCAACGAAACAGATGATTTTCTAAAAATGCTGGATAAAAAAAAGGGGGGCATGACCCTGGTGGAGGCAGCTGATATTGACAATATCCTGTTAAAAACCAATGAAACCACTGTTGTCGTTCCAGGGGGTGCTGCCTGCAACACCATCATAGGGGTGGGCCGCCTGGGGGGCGCTGCCAGGTTCATCGGCAGAAGGGGACAGGACAACTTCGGCACCCTGTTTGAAGACGCCCTGCGGTCGGCCCGGGTGGAACCTGTGCTGACCTTGTCTTCTTCTCCCACAGGCAGCGTGATCTCCGTGGTCACACCGGATGCCCAGCGGTCCATGTTCACCTATCTGGGGGCATCCACGGAACTGGACCCGGCAGGGATCGGACCGGATCTGTTTGCAGATACCGCCATATCCATCATTGAAGGCTACCTGCTGTTCAACCCTGACCTGATGACGGCATCGGTGCGGGCAGCCAAAGAAGCCGGTTCTCTGATTGCCCTGGACCTGGCCAGTTTTGAGGTGGTGAATGCCTGCCGCCCGATTCTGGAAGATGTGATCAAAGACTATGTGGACATCCTCATTGCCAATGAAGATGAGGCAGCTGCCTATACAGGTTTTAAAG
Organism: Desulfotignum sp.; assembly: GCA_021737445.1. Classification (GTDB taxonomy): domain Bacteria; phylum Desulfobacterota; class Desulfobacteria; order Desulfobacterales; family Desulfobacteraceae; genus Desulfotignum. The sequence goes on along the minus strand of JAIPDY010000011.1, from coordinate 23,203 downwards.
AAGAAGAAAAAGCTGTCCAGGCCTTGTCTCAGAATGTCACATATGCTGTGTTGAAACTGGGAAAAAGAGGCAGTTGTGTCTCATTCAACAACACCGTCACCAAGATTGCAGCGAAAATAGATCAGCCCCCCAGGGACACCACCGGCGCAGGAGACCTGTGGGCGTCCGGATTTCTTTTCGGCATTGCCAACGGGTTTTCCATTGAAAAAAGCGGGGCACTGGCATCGGCCTGCGGGTACGAGGTCTGCCAGGTGGTGGGTGCCCAGATCCCCAAACAGGGATGGGAAAGGATCCGGGCATTGATATAACCACTGTTTTTCCAGACGGTTCAATGCGCTTTTACTTTTTTTCAAACACCTGTTTGAAAACCTCTCTGTAATGTTTGACAAAAGAAAAATCGATGCCTTCCTTGACGTGATCAGGCAGTTTTTCAAATTCACTGATGCACCCTTCCGGCAGGATGATTTCATTGATGCCGGATCTTCTGGCGGCAATGATCTTTTCCTTGATCCCCCCCACAGGCAGCACTTTGCCTGTGAGGGTGATTTCACCGGTCATGGCCAGGGGACGTGAGATCCCCTTGTTGCGGGCCAAAGAAACAAGGGCTGTGGTAATGGTGATGCCGGCACTGGGCCCGTCTTTGGGGGTGGCTCCTTCCGGCACATGCAGATGGATAAAGGCGTCATCAAAATAACCGGTATCAATGCCAAAGGATCTGGCATTGGCACGCACATGGGACAGGGCAATGGAAGCTGATTCCTGCATCACATCCCCGAGTTTACCGGTCAGCTTGATACCGGATCCCTTTTCATGGACCTTCACCGCTTCAATAGGCATGGTGACCCCGCCCAGGGATGTCCAGGCAAGGCCTGTGGCAATGCCCACCCCCTGCATCTGTTTCTCTTTTTTAAACACCGGAAGCCCCAGGTATTTCTCCAGGGACTTAATGGTCACCCGCACTTTTTCGTTTTCCCCCTTTAAAATGGTGACAATACTTTTGCGGATGATTTTGTTGAGAAGCTTTTCCAGACCCCGCACCCCTGCTTCCCTGGCATAACCTTCAATCAGATACCGCATGGTGGGATCGGTGATGGTAATAGTGGAGGCTGCCAGTTTGTTCCGTTTCAGGAGTTTGGGCCACAGGTGTTTTCTGGCGATTTCAATTTTTTCCTGGGTGATGTATCCGGACAGGTTGATCCGGTCCATGCGGTCCAGCAAAGGACTGGGAATGGTATCCAGGGTATTGGCCGTACAGATGAACAGCACCTTGGACAGATTGATGCGCAGGTCCAGGTAATGGTCTAAAAATTCGGCATTCTGCTCCGGATCCAGCACCTCCAGCAGGGCGGATGCCGGATCACCCTGATAGGAAATCCCGATCTTGTCCACCTCATCCAGCATGATCACGGGATTGGCCACTTTTGAATCTTTCAATGCCTGGACCATTTTACCGGGCATGGCCCCCACATAGGTCCTGCGGTGTCCCTTTATTTCCGCCTCATCCCGTATCCCTCCGAGGCTGAACCGGTAAAATTTGCGGCCCAGGGCCTCGGCAATGGACTTGCCAATAGAGGTTTTGCCCACACCGGGCGGGCCCACAAACAATATGATGGAACCGGATACATCTTTTTTATAAACCCCTGCGGCAAAGAACTCGATAATCCGCTCCTTGACATCTGACAGCCCGGCATGGTCCCGGTCCAGCACCTGTTCCGCCCGTTCAATGTCTATGTTGTCCTCGGAATAGACCCCCCAGGGAAAAGAGGTTACCCAGTCAAGATAATTTCTGGTAACACCGTATTCAGCAGACCCGGTTTCCAGCACCGACAACTTTTCAATCTCTTCTTCAAAGCGTTTGGCCACTTCTTCCGGGGGGTCAAGCGCTGCAAACCGCTGTTTGAACCGGTCCACATCCGAGGTTTTGTCATCTTTCTGCATCCCCAGTTCTTTCTGGATGGCCTTGAGCTGTTCTTTGAGAAAAAACTTGCGCTTGTTCTCATCCACCTGGGTATTGATATCCTTTCGGATCTGGGTCTGGAGCTTGGCGATTTCAATTTCCTTTTGCAGCAGCATGAGCACCTGTTTCATTCGTTCTATAACAGATTCGGTTTCCAGAATTTCCTGGAGCACATCCCCGGATGCCGTAGTAATACCGGCGGCAAAATCCGCCAACGGAGACGGCTGATCCGGGCTGAACCGGCCCAGGTACTGCTTGAGCTCTTCTGAATACAGTGGATTCAAAGACAGCAGCTGCTTGATGGAACTGATGATGGAAATCGCATAGGCCTTGAGCTTGTCCTCATCCTCGTTTAGCGGCTTGAAATACTCCACCTGGACCACAAAAGGGGGCTTGTCAGACAAAAACTTCTTGATTTTGAAGCGTTCCAGGCCCTGGGCAATGAACTGGATATTGTCCTCCACCTCCACCATGTTGAGCATCCGCACCACACACCCGACTTCAGGAAAATCCTCTTTATAGACATATTTTCCTTTAACTTCTGACAGATAGCTGAGCCCCAGCAGGCTGTGGGAATCATTGGCCGCCTTTACCAGGGTTTTTTCCCACCGCTGTTTGCTCACCACCAGCGGCTGCACCTGGGCCGGCAGATGGGGACGTCCTGTAATGGGCACTATATACAGAATATCGGGTTTATGGCTCTGCGTAATAAGCTGGCCGCCGGTGTTCTGCTGTTTTTCTTTGTTTTCTGTTTCCGTTTCACCGTCACCATTCACAATTTCAGGGGTAATGGGTCTGTTGTCATCGGTCATATAACACCTCTGCTATAGCTTGGGGTTTGCTGTCTATAATGTTTATACTATAATATTGTTTTTGTCCGTGACAACCCAAAAAGCAAAATCCATACCATGGATATACCATCCAATGAGGTGAAATGCATTTGTCCCAGATCAATTGCAGGAGAACACCTGTCCCATAAAAAATGAACAGCCGGGAGCGATAAAATTTCCTGAAGGGGTGCTGTGCCCAGACAGTCAGATTATAAAATCTTTTGCCCGGTACAGGACACCTTCAGGGCGATGAACAATGGTTATGACATGACCCAGGTGGCGGTCTGGAAAAACGCGATGGACACCCCCAGGGCCAGCAGGGTGTTGAACGCCATGGAAAACACCCCCCATTTCCATGATCCGGCTTCTTTTGCAATGCAGACCACGGCAACAAAACAGGGGGAGTAAAAAATGGTGAACAGAATCAGGCTGAAGGCGGTGATGGGCCCCCATCCAGGAGCAGACTGCAGCCGCTCAGACAAAGACCCGGCATCCTCAGGATCCACATTTCCCAGGGAATAGGCGGTTCCCAGGGTGGACACCACCACCTCTTTGGCGGCAAATCCCCCCACCAGAGCGATATTGGTCTGCCAGTCAAACCCGGCCAGGCGGGTCACAGGCTCCAGGGCCGTTCCCATGCGGCCGGCAATGGAATGCCGCAGGGCGGCGGCAGCCGGGTCCACCTGTTCTTCACCTGTCTGCCAGGCCGCCGCCTGTTGGGTGCCTGCCGGGGCAGGATCAGCCATTGTTGCGGTGTCCAGACGGGGAAAGGTCATCATGGCCCACAGAATAATGGAAATGCCCAAGATGACGGTGCCGGCTTTCTTGATATACTGCCAGGTGCGTTCCCAGGTATGGATGGCCAGGCCCTTGAAGGTGGGCAGCCTATAGGGCGGCAGTTCCATGACAAAGGGGGTTGCCGGGCCCTGTATGACCGTGGACCGCAGCAGTTTTGCTACCAGCAGGGCCCCCACCCAGGAAATCAGGGTAATGATGAACATAACCCGGGCCTGGTTCTCACTGAAAAATGCCGCCACCAGCAGGGCGTACACCGGCAGTTTGGCCCCGCAGTTCATGAAAGGTACGGTGAGCAGGGTGGCCAGCCGTTCCTTGGGAGACTTGAGGGTCCTGGCTGCCATGACACCGGGCACGGCACAGCCCCCGGCGATGCCGCCGGATACAATAAAAGCCATGACTGAGGCACCATGGAGGCCGAACAGCCGGAAAATCCGGTCCAGCATGAATGCCATCCGGGCCAGATACCCGGTATCCTCCAGAAAGGATATACCCAAAAACATGAACAAAATCAACGGCACAAATCCCAAAACCCCGCCGACCCCGTCAATGATACCGGAAATCACAAGGGATTTGAGCAGTCCATCGGAAAGCAGGCCGTCCACCCTGCCCGCAAGCCAGCCGAAAAAATCCTCACACCATCCCACGGGCACCGCACTGTAGGTAAAGGTGAACTGATACAACCCCATGAGCACGGCCACCATGAGCATGGGACCCAGGAACCTGTGGGTGACAATTTTATCTATTTTATCGGAGGTTTCAATCCGGTTTTTGTTCCGGGTACAGGTCATCACCCCCTGTTTGAGGATGGATGTAATGAACCCGTAGCGCTGATCTGCGATCATGCCTTCCGGGTGGGTGTCCAGGGTGGTATCCAGGTGATGGGTCAGTTTCCGGGCCACAGATGACAGCCAGGCATCCATCTGTGGGTTCTGTTCTTTTCCCATTTCCAGGATCTGCACATCATTTTCCAGGTATTTTAATGCCACCCACCGGGGAAGGTATCGGTCGGTCAGAAAATGTTCAGAACTGATCTTTTCCACCATCTCATCCAGGGCTTCGTCAATATCCCGGCCATAGGATATCTTCAAGGATTTGGTCCGGGTTTTGGCATGGTCTGCCACGGTTTTGAGCAGATCATCTCTGCCTTTGCCAGTCCGGGCCACCATGGGCACCACCGGCAACCTCAGCAGGGAAGACAGTTTTGCTATGTCAATGTCAATGCCCCGTTTTTTTGCCACATCCATCATATTCAAGGCAATGCAGACACTGATTCCCATCTCCATGAACTGAAGGGTCAGATACAGGTTGCGCTCCAGGTTGGATGCATCCACGATGTTGACAACCATGGCCGGCTGTTCCTTGACGATAAAATCTCTGGCCACCACCTCTTCCAAGGAATAGGCACTCAACGAATAGGTGCCCGGCAGATCCACCACATGAAATTCATCAATGCCGGATACACACCTGCCCTGTTTTTTTTCCACGGTCACGCCGGGATAATTGCCCACGTGCTGTCTGGCACCGGTGAGAACATTGAACAAGGTTGTTTTGCCGGAATTGGGGTTGCCGGCCAGCGCTATGGCGATACCCATTTTAATTGACCTCCACAAGAATATGGTCTGCTTCATTGTTACGCAGGGTCAGGGTGAATCCCATGATCCGCAACGACACCGGATCATACAGCGGGGCTTTGCCCTGGATTCGGATCTCTTTGCCCGGAACCAGACCCATGTCCCGAAGCCTTGTGCCCAGTTCGCCTCTGGCCTTGATACCGGCAATGGTGCCGGTCTGGTCCACCTGCATCTGTCTTAATTGGATATATGGCATTGGTTTTCTCCTTTGTGTGAATATATATGTAAAAACCATATTCTGTTATTGCTTTCTAAGTTTTATATAACTAACTTTTAATATTGTCAACAACATTATCAAATAAATAAAAAAATATTTATTTGACTTACTATATCAATGGGATATAAAAAGAAAAGGAATACAAAATGGAGGAACCCCCATGGAAAAAACCATTCCCCTTTCCGAAAGCCTGGAAGATTATCTGGAAACCATCCTGGACCTGCAGGCCAGAAACACGGTGGCCCGGTCCAAGGATATTGCGGCAAAACTCAATATCAAAAGAGGCTCTGTCACCGGGATGCTCAAAAAACTGGCTTCCCAAAACCTGATCAATTACGAGCCTTACGGGTACGTAACCCTGACCCCGGAAGGGGAAAAAATTGCAAAAAAGATTGAACACCGCCATATCGTGCTCAAGGATTTTTTGTTCAGGATACTTTCCGTGGATGAAGACAGGGCAGATGAAACCGCCTGCCGCATGGAGCATGCCATGGACACCCACACCTTTAAAAAATTTGTGGCGTTTATTGACACCCTTGATGCCTGTCCCCACCGTAAACAGAACCAGGAATAATGGACATGCCCGATAAAGAGCTGGATGTGTGTTCAGAAAAATGCATTGATGCCGCCAGGGTAGGTGCCACCCTGCGCTCTTTGCCGGCCCCGGCAGACATCATGGGGATGTCTGCCATATTCAAGGCGTTGAGCGACCCTTCCCGGCTGAAAATTGTGCTGTGTCTTCAGGACACGGAGCATTGTGTCTGTGATATTGCCGCCATCTGCAGCCAGAGCGAATCTGCCGTGTCCCACCAGCTGCGCATTCTCAGGGGACTTAAGATCGTCAAAAACCGGCGCCAGGGAAAAATTGTGTACTATTCTCTGGATGACGACCATGTGCGCTCCCTGATCATCACCAGTCTGACCCATATCCGGCACTGACCGTCTTCACCACCGGTCTTTGACCCAGACCGCCGTGGCGGTGAGCCCTTTCTGCTGTCTGCTGATACTGCCGCCTTTGTGCATGGTTTCCAGACAGGTGCGGATGATCTGCCTGAGCTGGATTTCCGGCCTGGGGCTCACCTTTTTAAAAAATGCCAGCTGGTTCTGCATCTCCTGGTCCAGGGTGGCTGTCTGGTCCCATGCCATGGTGTCAAACCAGATGTCCGGGAAAATGTCCATGGAAAACAGCAGATTGATCTTGTACAGAATAGACTGGGGCCGGTCCTCCAGGGGCTGGTCCATGATCTTTTCCCACAGGGCTGCCATGACCGGGTCCGGTTTTTTGGCAGCCCATCCCCGAATGGCAAACCCTTTTTTTCCGCAGGCCATCATTTTAAAAAACGCTTTGGATGTGGACAATGCCGGTGCCATAAACCCGATCACAAGATCGAACCGGCTTTCCCATCTTTGTTTCTTGATATCAATATCATGCCAGTTTTCACAGTGCAGATCGATCTGATCCGATAACTGCTGCGGGATGATGTGGGCGACCCGGTCCAGCATGGCAGAAGAAAAATCCAGGGCCGTGACATGCGCTCCTTTCTTTGCCAGTTCCAGGGCCAGATCCCCTGTGCCGCAGCCGATATCCAGCACGGTCATACCCTTTTTGAGCAAGCCTGCTTCCTGGAACCGGTCCAGGGTTTTCAGCATTTTTTTATTCTGCCGCTCTTTTTTGTCTTTATTATAGGTGGCAGCTGCCTTGTCCCAGTATTCAGGGGTGGCATACCCCTTGTGCACCGCACAGGTGTCATCGGATTTGGTTTTTTCCCATTCATGGATCCAGAAATCTTGCGTAAAAATATTGTCCATTTCACATCCTTTTCACAGCCTTTAACAGCCGGGTCCGCAACCTTTGACCGCTGGCGGCTATTTTTCTTTTTCCGACAGAATCCGGTGCTCTTTGCCCGGGGTAAACACCCCCACCAGATCCTGGATAATAACGTACAATGCCGGCACAAACAACAGGGTCAGGCAGGTGGCGGCGGGCAGGCCGAAGCTGATGCTCACTGCCATGGGAATGAGAAACTGGGCCTGAAAACTGGTTTCCAGGAGCAATGGAAACAGGCCGGCCACAGTGGTAATGGAGGTGAGCAGCACCGGCCTGAACCGGTTTTTCCCTGCTGTAACCACCGCCTCCACCATTTTTTTGCCCTGGCGAACCCCGGCATTGGCAAAATCGATGAGGATCAAAGAATCATTGATCACAATGCCGGACAGTGCCACGATGCCGAATATGCTGATGATAGTGATATCCAGACCCATGATGAAATGGCCGGCAACCGCACCGATAAGACCGAACGGGATGGCGATCATGATGATCACCGGCTGGACATAGGACCGAAACTGGCTGGCCAGCAGAAGAAACATCACCATAAGGGCAAAGGAAAATCCCCTGGTGAGGCTGTTCATGGATTCTTCGGTACGCCGGGCCTGGCCCTCCAGGTCATAGGACACACCGGGAAACCGGGTGGCAAGATCCGGCAGAAACCCGGTCTTGAGATCTTCCACGATTTTCTGTGCATTGGCTGTTTCTTCATCGATATCGGAAATCACAGTGATCACCCGGTGCCGGTCCACCCGCTGGATGGCTGAATAGCCCTGCCTTGTTTCCAGACGGGCCACCTGGTTCAAGGGGATCTGCCGGCCGTCCGGGGTCCTTATCCGCAGATCATCGATGCTGGCCTGGGTTTCCCGCTCTTTTTGGGCATACCGGACCATGACCTTGATATCATGCCTGCCCCGCTGGACCTTCACCGCCTCATCCCCGTAGTAGGCCTGGCGCAGCTGGGTGGCGATATCCGCCATGGTCACCCCTAAAGATGACGCTCCCTTGCGGATATGGATCTGCTTTTCCATTTTACCGGGCCTGAAATTATCGGTCACATCAAAGGTGCCTGGATAGGATGCTATTTCCGTCTTCAGGGCATCGGCTGCCTCCTGGAGCCGGTCCAGGTCGGAACCGGCCAGCTGGATCTCGATGGGATTGCCCCCGGGTCCTCCGCTGACAATGGAATAGGTGATCTGCTCCACCCCTAAGATATCCCCAACCAGTTCCCGCCACCGGGCCGTTACCCGGGATGCGGAGGTCTGGGCGCGAAACCCTGCCGGCTGTATCTCGATCCAGACCTGGCCGCAATGTCCCCCATACACTCCGGGCTTCCAGTCCCGCCGGGGGATGACCCCCACCAGGGAAAATGCATTTTTCACCAGATCTCGGCGGTCTGCCACCTGGTCCCGGAATGCATCGTTCAAGGCAAAGGCCCCGTTTTCAATCTGTTTGATGGTGGTTTTGGTAACATCAAAAGGGGTGCCCAAAGGATAAATAACTTCGCAGATCATCCAGTTGGAATCGGTCTTGGGGAAAAACACAAACGGCACATGGCCCCCGGCAATGGCACCAATGCTGACAATCAGGCATCCTGCGCCCAGGGCCAGAGTAAAGTACCGGTTTTTGACACAATAGTACAGCAGCGGGGTGTAAAGGCGATGGATCACCCGGTCCTGAGTTGTTTCCACCCATTGTCTGGCCTGTTTGTGAAGCGCAAGAATCTCTTTTTTGATCCATTCAAACCAGAAGAACAATATCCTGTAGATCATGGGTCTGTGGGGCCGGGGCGGTTCCAGGGTATGGGCCAGGTGGGCCGGCAAAATCACAAACGCCTCCACCAGGGATATGGTCAGAATACAGATTACAGCCTGGGGCATGACAGAAATAAACTTTCCCATGATACCGGTGATAAACATCAAGGGCAAGAACGCCACAATTGTGGTGGTCACAGCCATGACCACCGGGCCCCCGATCTGGTCCATGCTGTCTAAGACCGCCTGTTTCGGGGATTTGCCCTTACGAAAATGGGTGTAGATGTTCTCCCCTACAATGATGGCATCATCCACCAGAATACCCAGGGTCATGATAAATGCGAACAACGTGAGCATATTGATGGAGGCCCCGATATAATCCAGGAGCAAAAAAGTGCCCATAAAAGAGATAGGGATTCCCGCCGCCACCCAGAAAGCCAGCCCCAGGTCCAGAAACAGGGCCAGTATAATAAACACCAGGGCGATCCCCTGCCACCCGTTTTTGAGCAGCAGATCAATGCGCTCCTGGACCATGTCAGCCATGTCAAACCAGTATCCCAGGGTGATCCCTTTGGGCATGCGGGACTGGTTTTCTTTGAGATAGGAGATGACCGTTTCGGAAATGGCAATGGTATCCTGGTCATCGGTGCGGTTCACTACCACCATGACCGCAGGTTTTCCATTGAACCGGGCCAGAAGATCCGTGTCCTCAAACCCATCCACCACCTTTGCCACATCCCCCACATGCAGCACAGTGCCGTCTGCCTGGGCCTTCAGGGGAATCCGGGCAAACTCTTCTCCGGTATACCGCTTGCCCCTGGCCCGCACCAGAAATTCGCCGCCCGGTGTTTTGATCAGGCCACCGGGAGATTCCACGCTGCCGGTTCTAACGGCCCGTGCCACCTGGTCAAAGGACAGGTTGTATTGCCGCAAGTTTGTCTCAGACACTTCAATGGAGATCTCAAACTCCCGTGCCCCGATCAAAGATGCCAGGGAGATCGCCTCTGTATCCACCAGATCATCTCTGATCTTTTCCGCCGTATCCCGCAGCACCTGTTCTGACACATCCCCGTAAACCGCCACATAAATGGCCGGCTCATTGTTCTTTATTTCGGTTATCACCGGATCTTCCGCGTCCACAGGAAACGAGTCGATCAAATCGATCTGGGTTTCTATCTCATTGCGTTTGTCTGTGATGTCTGTGCCGGCAGACAGCTCAATGGTTACAGACCCATGGCCTTCCAGGGCTGTGGCATACATGGTCTTGATATCTTCCAGGCTCTTGAGCTGTTCTTCGATCTTGATGCAGATACCCTCTTCCACCTCTTCAGGCGAGGCACCCGGATAGGGCACTGCGATGTGGATCATGTCTAAGGAGAACTGGGGAAACATCTCACGTTTCATGTGCAGCACCGTGAACAACCCTGCCACAATAACAAACACCATGATCAGGTTCACCGATACCCGGTGCTCCACCGACCACCTTCCCAGAAAACGCATGCCCTATTCCCCGTCTGCCCGAATATCCAGGGCCATTCCCTCCACAGCCCCGGGCACCGGCGTGGTAATAATCTGATCCCCGGGATCGAGGCCGGCATCTATGTATACCACATCCTGAACTTTGCGCAGAACCCGGACCGGCCGGATCTCCAGGTGTCCATCCGTGGCCAGAAACAGCCGGTCTTTCGGCTTGAGCAGGTGCCTGGGCACGGTAAACAGATCGTCCTTCTGCCGGCCAAAGATCCGGCACATGACAAAACTCCCCGGCTTCAGTTCCATGCCGGGGGACTGGTCATTTTCCAGGGGTCCCTGGATCTCCAGGGTCAAAGGCAGAGTCCGGGTTTGTTCATCCACTTCAGCATGGACCCTTGCCACAGCAGCCTCCCAGGCCTGATCAGCCACGGCATCCATATTGGCCAGTGTCATCCGGGCCTCTGGAAGGTATCCGCCGGCAGGGTCCAGCCGTATCCATTTCATCTCCTCCATGGGGATTTTCACATCCACATCCAGGGCCCCTTTTTCATAGATGACAGCCAGGACCTGGCCCGGGGTGACATATTCTCCGGTCCGGGCAGACCTGACCAGGACAAACCCGTCAAAATCCGCCAGTATCTGTGTTTTTTGCAGCGCCAGATCCGCTTTTTGTGCATCCACCCGCGCCATGGCCAGGGCTGCCTGTTTCTGGGCCATGAGCGGGGTGGTCATTGCCAGGCGGCTTATGACGGCCTGGTGCTGAATTCTGGCGGACAGAACCTGCTGCTCAGTACTGTCCAGGGAATTTTTGGATGCAAAATCCCGGGCACTCAGGTTTTTTACCCGGTCCAGCTCTTTTTTGGCCAGGGCCAGGGCTGCCTGGTACAGCTCTTTGTCTTTTTCCAGGTTTTTTATCTCCTGTTCCAGGCTGCGGATATCTGCCTGTGCCTGGCTGATCCGCACCTGTGCCGCCAGAAGATCCAGGCGGAACGGTTCAGGATCAATTCCCACCAGCAGGTCGTTTTTTTTAAACTCCCCCCCGGCCGCAAAACCGGGATGCAGGCGGTTGATGCGGCCGGGTATCTCCGGGGATATTTTCACCTCCCTGCGGGGTGTCACCGTTCCAAAGGCAGTCACTGTCATCACTTTGGATTCAGGGGTCAGGGAGATTACCCGTACCATGGGCACGGGCACCTGTCTGGGTTTTTTCTCAGGTGTGGTCCGGTTCTCATACAGCCAGAAGGCACAGGCCCAGGCAACCCCAAGCACCAGGGCCACCCGCAGAAACCTGAACATAAATGCAGCCACTTTTTTTATCCGGGACCCGGGGCTCATAAACCCCTCCTATCCTTTATCCGGAAAAGAGCAGACATCAAACAGGGGACACTTTTTGCACAACGGTTTTCTGGCATCACATATCTCCCTTCCAAAATAGATGAGCTGCAAAGACAGATCACTCCAGGCAGATTCAGGAATGATCTTCATGAGACCAAGCTCCACCTTCACCGGATCTCGGCTTTTTGTCAGACCCAGGCGAAAGGATATGCGCAGCACATGGGTGTCCACCACAATAGCCTGATGGCCGAAGGCGGCAGACCGTACCACATTTGCGGTTTTGCGCCCCACACCGGGCAGTTTCACCAGAAGATCCAGATCATCGGGCACCTGGCCGTTATGCCGGTCCAGCAGGGCCCGGGCACAGGCCTTGATGTTTTTGGCTTTATTGTTATAAAACCCTGTGGAATAGATCAGCTTTTTTATATCTGCAACAGAGGCTTTTGCCAATGTGCCAGGATTCGGAAATCTGGCAAACAGAGGCTGTGTGACCTGGTTGACCTGGCGGTCTGTGCACTGGGCTGACAGAATCGTGGCGGTCAGCAGCTGAAACGGGGTGTTGTGCACAAGCTGGGTCTTGACATCCGGGTACCGGTCTTTTAATGTCTGGAGCAAAAATGTAATATCAGCCTTGTTCATGAAAGAACTTTATATATGACACAAAAAAAAAGTACAAGCCCTGTCAAAGCATTGGGGCTGTGTTCCGGCGGACTGGACAGCATGCTGTCTGCCCTGGTGCTTAAAAATCAAGGCATTGCGGTGACCTGGGTCGGTTTTGAAACCCCGTTTTTCTCATCTGCCAATGCCAAAAAAGCATCAGAGACCTGCGGCATCCCACTGATTACCCAGGATATCACCGCTGCCTACATGGAAATGATAAAGGCCCCAAAAGCAGGATTCGGCAAAAACATGAATCCCTGCATGGACTGCCATGCTCTGATGTTTGAAAATGCAGGGCATATCATGAACGAACAGGGGTTTGATTTTCTGTTCAGCGGAGAGGTGGTGGGCCAGCGGCCCAAATCCCAGACAAAAAACGCCCTCCAGTATGTGGCGAAAAACAGCGGTTTCAAGGAATTTATTTTACGGCCCCTCAGCGCCCTGTGCCTGCCGGAAACCCCCATGGAAGCGCAGGGTCTGGTGGACAGAACAAAGCTGCTGGGTATCAACGGCCGGTCCAGAAAACCCCAGATGGCGCTGGCCAAAAAACTGGGTATCACCGAATATCCAGCCCCGGCCGGGGGGTGCCTGCTCACGGATCCGCAGTTTTCCAACCGGCTCAAAGACCTGCTTTATATCCAGAAAACCAAAGAAGTGCGGCTCCTTCACCTGCTCAGATACGGGCGGCATTTCCGCCTGACCGATACCTGTAAACTGGTGATGGGCCGGTCCGAATCAGACAATGAGCAGATCCTGACCTGGTATGACCCAACAGCAGATGCCAGGCTCAACCACGCTTTTCTGCCGGGCCCCACCGCCCTTCTCACCGGCAGTTTCGGCAAACCGGAGGTTGAAAAAGCCGGTGCCATGATTGCCGCCTATACTAAAACCCAGCCAGGTGAAAAAGCAGAGATCAGGGTGACCTTCAACCAGAATCAGACCCTGCTCAAAGTGGTCACCCCTGCGGCATCCGACCTGGCATCATTGATGATCTGACCGGTTTTTTCAAGGATCAATAATAGATCATTTTTTCCCAGAACTCTTTTTCATCCTTGTCCCAGTCTTTGCCGAACTTTTTCTCACAAAAAGAGGCCAGGCGCTTATACCAGCTGGTCCAGGGATTTTTACCCTCTTTTCTGGCTGTCAGGACATCCAGAAGAAAGGTTTCGATATTGATCATCTCCTCTTTGGGAATATAGGAGCACGCTCCGCCCAGATAGGATTTTTTTATGTTTTCAGGGCTCAGGGCATGGGCTGTGAGCATCACTGTGACAATATCTTTTTTGTTGGCGGTTTCCAGCAGCTGATACCCGTCCACCCCCATGATATCCAGTATGGCAATATCAAATTTTTGTTCCTTTAACAGCCGGTCTGCCTCTTCAAACGATTGTGCCCGGACAACCGTGCACATATCCAGCAGTTCTTCCAGAGAATCCAGCACATCAGGTTCATCATCAACAATCAGAATTGTTTTGTTTTCCAAACTGATATCAGTCATGACGTTTTCCATTCATATTTAAAAGTTTGATCTATTTTTCCAGGGATATAACACAAATGTCAACCCACAAATCAAAATATAAGGATGTTTGAGCCGGTTTCAATCCCCTTTGCCATCCTTGTGCCGGGCCCGGAGCTGACCACATGCCGCCAGAATGTCAGCGCCTTTGCTTTTCCTAACAATGGCGGTCATGTGCCGGTCCAGCAGGATCTGGAGAAAGGCTTTCACCGCATTCGGATCCGGCTGTTTTAGATCAGATCCCGGGTGCGGGTTAAAGGCGATAAGATTGACCTTGGCCCGAATCGGAGCAAGCAGCCGGACCAGGTGCCTGGCATGCCCGGGGGAATCATTCACCCCTTTAATCAGAATATATTCAAAAGTGATCTTGTTTCTGGGTTTCATGGCGAAATTCTGACAGGCATCCAGAAGCTGTTCCAACGGATAGGTATTGTTGACAGGCATCAGCCAGGACCGGGTGCGGTCATCTGTGGCATTGAGGGATATGGCCAGATTCACCGAAGAGGCCTCACCCAGATCCAGGATCCCGGGCACCAGGCCGCAGGTGGAAACCGTGATCTTTCTTGCGGAAAATTTCATGCCGAAATCGGTGTCCATGATCACCTGGAGGGCCTGGATCACGTTATCATAGTTGGCCAGGGGCTCTCCCATGCCCATGAACACGATATTGGACAACTTCAGGGGATCAATACCTTTTTGGGCAAGAAAGTACCGCGCCGCCCGGATCTGGGCGATGATCTCTCCGGCCGAAAGATTTCTGACAAATCCGCATGTGGCTGTCAGGCAGAACCGGCAGTTCATGGCACACCCCACCTGGGAAGACACACACAGGGTAAAATGGTCTTTTTCCGGTATGAGCACCGATTCAATATAGGCCCCGTCTGCCAGACAAAACAGATATTTTGTTGTGGTATCGGCTGACACCTGTCTGTCTGCCAGTGTCAGGCAGTCAAAATAGAAATGACCGGACAGCAGTTCCCGCAGATCTTTGCCCAGATCGGTCATCTGTTCAAAATCTGTTGCCAGTTTCAGATACAGCCATTTAAACACCTGGCCGGCCCGAAACGGCCTGACTCCATTTTTTTCAAGCCACAGAGAGAGCTCCTCCCTGGTATAATTCAATAAATTTTCCATCACCATTCCTGTTGGCTCACCTGGATTATTTCCTTGACATATCACGGTTTATAAACTAAATTCAATAATTTGATTTGATATTGCTTAAAAGGTCTTTTTTATGTTTGAAAATTTGAGCGACAGGCTTGACTCGGTCTTTAAGAAACTGAAAGGTCATGGCACCCTGAATGAGAAGAACATTGAAGATGGTCTCAAACAGGTGAGAATGGCACTTCTTGAGGCAGATGTCAATTATAAGGTTGCAAAAAATGTCATTTCAGATATAAAGACCCGGGCACTGGGCCAGGAGGTCATGGAAAGCCTGACACCGGGCCAGCAGGTCATCAAAATTGTGTATGACGAGTTCACCCGGATGATGGGCTCAAAACACCAGGCCCTGAACATGACAGCCGGGTCCCCGGGATCCATCATGCTGGTGGGACTCCAGGGGTCGGGTAAAACCACCACTGCCGGCAAACTGGGCCTGTTTCTTCGAAAGCAGGGGAGAAAACCGTTTCTGGTGCCGGCGGATGTATACCGGCCGGCAGCAATTGACCAGCTGAAAAAAATCGGCACCCAGCTGGATTTGCCGGTTTTTGACAGCACCCCTGACATGGCGCCTTTGAAGATCTGCCAGGATGCGCAACTGGCTGCCCGGGATCTGGGATGCGATACCCTTTTGTATGACACGGCCGGGCGGCTGCACATGGATGACACCCTGATGGCGGAGCTGGAAACCCTTAAAAAAGGGGTGAATCCATCGGAAATCCTTCTGGTGGCAGATGCAATGACCGGCCAGGATGCCGTCAATATTGCCGGATCTTTTGACAAGCGGCTGGACCTGACCGGGGTGATTCTGACCAAAATGGACGGAGATGCCAGAGGCGGGGCAGCCCTGTCCATCAAGGCGGTAACAGGTAAGCCTCTGAAATTTATCGGTGTGGGGGAAAAATCCACCGGCCTGGAACCGTTTCATCCGGACCGGATGGCCTCGAAAATTCTGGGCATGGGAGATACCCTCTCCTTTATTGAACGGGCCCAGGAAGCCGTGGATGAAAAGGAAGCCAAATCCCTTGAAAAAAAACTGCGGCAGAACGCCTTTACCCTGGAAGATTTCAGAAACCAGATGAAAACCGTCCGGAAAATGGGGTCTGTGAAAGATATTTTAGGCATGTTGCCGGGGATGAACAAAAAACAGCTCAAGGGAGTGAACATCGATGAAAAGGAGTTTGTTAAAATTGAAGCGATCATCAACTCCATGACCCCTGAAGAGCGGGAGAAATACGCCATTATCAAAGCCTCCCGGAAAAAACGGATTGCCATGGGAAGCGGCACCAGCGTCCAGGATGTCAACAAGCTGCTGAAAAGCTACACCCAGTCTATGAAAATGATCAAAAAGTTTAATAAAGGCGGCATGCGCTCTTTGAAAAACATGCTGCCGTTTTAAGGAGAAAACAACATATGTCAGTAAGAATCAGATTGACCCGTAAAGGAACCAAAAAAAAACCGTTTTACAGAATTGTGGCTGCTGATATTGAAGCCCCCAGAGACGGCAGATTCCTGGAAACCCTGGGAACCTACAATCCCATGACCGAACCGGCAGACATCGTGCTCAAACAGGAGCGGATACAATACTGGCTGGACAAGGGTGCCAAACCCTCCACCACGGTTCTGAGTATTTTAAAAAAACAGGCTGCCGTGCCTGAACAGGCGGTATCTGCCTGAACCACAATTTTTTAATGCGCCCGGATTTCTCACCTTTTTGTAACTGCAAGGAGATGGATTTTATGAAAGATCTGATAGAATATATTGCCAAAGCTCTGGTGGATAACCCTGAACAGGTCCAGGTATCAGAAGTTGTGGGAGACCAGACATCGGTTCTGGAACTGAAGGTGGCAAAAGAGGATCTGGGAAAGGTGATCGGCAAACAGGGCAGATCAGCCCGGGCCATGAGAACCATTTTAAGTGCGGCATCCACCAAGATGAAAAAAAGAACGGTTCTGGAAATCATTGAATAACCTGCTGGTCATGGGCACGATAACCGGCACCCATGGGCTGGAAGGCAATATCAAAGTCCGGTCCTTTGCGGAATCAGCCGATATTTTTGTCCCGGGTACCCAGGTTTTTATCGTAACACAGGATGTTGATGATGCAAAGATGCATATCATTAAAAGGTGTGCCCCGTATAAGAACGGGCTGTTGATGCGGTTATCCGGTGTCTGCAACCGGGATATGGCAGATAATCTGATCGGCAAACAGATCATGGTTTTGCGAACCCGGCTCCCGCAACCTGAAGACAATGCCTGGTACTGGGAGGATCTGTACGGCCTGACAGTGACAGATCAGCACCTGGGGGATCTGGGAACCATTGACACCATCTTCTCCACAGGGGCTCATGATATACTGGTGGTAAAAGACAAGACAAAAGAAACCCTGATTCCCATGCACCGGCAGTTTGTTACAGGCGTGGACCTTGAAAATGCGGTAGTAACCACCCGGCTGCCAGAAGGATATGGATAATAAGATTTCTGCCATGGAATTTACAGCAATCACCCTTTTCCCGGAACTGGTGCAGGCCTTTTTCAACCACGGCATGATTTCCCGGGCTATACAGCAGGGTATTATTTTGGGACAGACCATCCAGATCCGCAACTTTGCCACAGACCGGCATCACACCGTGGATGACCGGCCCTATGGCGGGGGAAGCGGGATGATCATGAAGCCAGAACCCCTGGCAGAAGCCATCTTGCTTGCAAAAAACAGATCACCCAATGCCAGCGTGGTGCTCATGACCCCCCAGGGGGAACCGTTCCAGCAGCAGATGGCCCTGGACCTGGCACGCAATGAAACCGCAATGATCTTTGTATGCGGCCGGTATGAAGGCATTGATGAGCGGACCATCACCCGGTTTGTGGATAAAAAGATCTCGGTGGGGGACTATGTCATGACCGGCGGAGAACTGGCCTGCATGGTGGTCATGGATGCGGTTTCCCGCCTGATTCCCGGGGTGCTGGGAAGCAGCGCCTCATATGAGTCTGATTCTTTTATGGATCACCGGCTGGAACATGCCCAGTATACCCGGCCTGAAGAATTTATGGGAGACAGGGTGCCTGGGGTGCTGTTATCCGGGGACCATGGCCGGATCAAAAAATGGCGGACAAGGTCATCTTTGGCCCGGACCTTTATGAATCGACCGGACCTGCTGGCTGCACACCGGCCGGACCCGGAAGAAACAGCCCTGCTCAGACAATGGCACAAAAACCTGGAAGCCCTGCTCCACGGATAATATTTTTATGGATAACCTGTATACCGCCCTGGTCCATTTTCCTGTGGTGAACAAGCGGCAAAAACCCATTGGAGCCGCCTTGACCACCATCGATCTGCATGATATTGCAAGGGCCTCCATAACCTTCGGGGTCAGAGGGTTTTACGTGATCACCCCCTACCAGGATCAGGCAGACCTGGCAGAACAGGTCATAGGCCACTGGACCCGGGGGGAAGGGGCACGTTTAAACCCCTCCCGGAAACAGGCCCTGGAACTGATCCGGGTGACAGATACATTTGAAACCGCTGTGCAGCAGATCCAGGCGGAACAGAACCAGCCGGTGGTGACCATTGCCACCAGCGCCCAGAAACATAAAAAAACCATTTCAACCCATGCGCTGAAACGCAAACTGGTGCCGGACAGATCCTATGTACTGATTTTTGGCACGGCATGGGGACTGGCAGATGAACTGATGGAGATGTGTGACCTGCGGCTGGATCCCATCAAAGGAACAGGGGATTACAACCACCTGTCTGTCCGGTCTGCTGCATCCATCTATTTGGACAGGCTGATAAATGGCTGACTTTTCAGCCCAAAGATATAAACCAGGAGGAAACATGAGCAACATAATTGAAAAATTGGAAAAAGAACAGATGCGCCTTGATATTCCAAGATTTGATTCAGGGGATACCATAAAGGTGCATGTCAAGATCAGGGAAGGGGATAAAGAACGGATTCAGGTTTTCCAGGGAGTGGTTATCAAAAAAACCAAAGGATTTGCCGGAGCCCGGTTCACCGTTAGAAAAATTTCCGGAGGGGTCGGCGTTGAGCGTATTTTCCCCTTGTATTCCCCGATTATTGATAAAATTGAGGTGATGACCAAGGGACGGGTCCGCCGCTCCAAACTGTATTACCTGCGGAATCTGCGGGGGAAAGCGGCCAGGATCAAAGAAAAACGCTTTGCATAAAGCCGATCCCATGTGGCAGATCGAACATACGGTCAGTGAGAATGGATATTCACAGATTGCGGGCATTGATGAGGCCGGCAGGGGACCCCTTGCCGGTCCTGTCGTGTCTGCGGCCGTGATTCTGCCTGCTGGTTTTTTCTGTCCGGGCATCACAGATTCAAAAAAACTATCTGAAAAAAAACGGCGTCTGCTCTTTCCAAAGATCATGGCCGGTGCCCTGGCCGTAGGAGTGGGACTGTGCAGTCATAAGGAAATTGATACGCTCAATATTCTTTGTGCCGCCCTGCTGTCCATGAAACGGGCGGTGAACAACCTGGATATGGCCCCTGATTTTCTGCTGGTGGACGGCAGATTTCCCCTTGCCATGGATATCCCCCAGCAGGCCGTGATCAGGGGAGATGCCAAAAGCATATCCATTGCAGCTGCATCCATCATTGCCAAGGTGACCCGGGACCGGATTATGGCCACACTGCACCAGACCTATCCCGTGTACCACTTTGCCCGGCACAAAGGGTACCCCACCGCAGCCCACAGGCAGGCCATTCAGGCACATGGCCCCTGCCCGGCACACCGCATGACCTTCAACGGGGTGGCGCTGTCATGACCAGGTACTGCAAAGAGATGGGCCGGTCAGGAGAGCAGCTGGCGGTTCAGCATCTGGCAGAAGCCGGATACACCATTCTGGAAACCAATTATACCACCCGGTTTGCAGAAGTTGATATTATTGCCGCCATTGAAGATTATCTCGTGTTTATAGAGGTAAAAACCCGCACCAGCCTGAAAAAAGGTCTGCCCAGAGAAGCGGTTCATCCCGGCAAACAGCACAAAATCATCCAGGCGGCCCAGCAGTATTTAAAAACCCGGTTCCCTGCCGGCCAACATCACATCCGGTTTGATGTACTGGAAGTTTTTTTTGAAAAAGACCAATGCCGGATCAATCATATCCCTTATGCTTTCCACGCCGGATAACACACAATACAGCTGCGGCACCCTCTTTGTTGTGGCCACCCCCCTGGGAAACCTGGAAGATATCACTTTCAGGGCAGTGAGGATACTAAACCAGGTATCTTTGATAGCAGCAGAAGACACCCGGCACTCCAAAAAACTGCTGTCCCATTACAATATTGCTACGCCTGTCATATCCTGCCATGAACACAATGAAATCAAAACGGCAAAAAAACTTGTTCCCATCTTGCAGCAGGGAAAGGATATTGCCCTGATCACGGATGCCGGTACCCCCTGCATCTCTGACCCTGGATACCGTTTGGTGAAAGAGGTTCTGGCACACGGCACGTCAGTGGTTCCCATTCCGGGCTGCTGTGCTGTGACTGCCGGACTCAGCGTGGCCGGCCTGCCCACGGACCGGTTTTTGTTTGCCGGTTTTCTGCCCAAAAAACATACCCACCAGGAACAGGCGATCCAGGCCCTTGCAGACCAGCAGGCCACCCTGATTTTTTATGAATCTCCCAGGCGCATCCGAACACTGGCAGGCCGGCTCATGACCCTGCTGGGGGACCGCCAGGCCTGCCTGGCAAGGGAAATCACCAAACTGCACGAAGAGTGTATCAGGGGCCCGCTTTCCCATATAATGGCACATCTGGATGCCGGCACCCCTCCCAAGGGGGAATGCACCCTTTTTGTGGCAGGTGCAGGCGAGCCTGAAAAACTGTCCCGACAGGAGCTGGAAGCCCTGATCCAGAACAGACTGGCCAAGGGGCAGGAGTCCACGTCAGATATGGCCAGAGAAATATCAGGCAGATACCCGGTCTCAAAAAAACAGGTGTATGACACCATACTATCGATGAAAACCCTATTAAAAAGAGAAAATTATGAGCCTTGAACTCTGTTATGTCATTATCGGCATTTTACTGCTGTTTGCGTTGTTTGATTTGATGATCGGGGTCAGCAATGATGCGGTCAATTTTTTAAATTCATCTATCGGGTCCAAAGCAGCCCCCTTTGTTGTCATCATGGTGGTTGCCAGCTTGGGCATTCTGGCAGGGGTCACCTTTTCAGGGGGCATGATGGAGGTGGCCAGAAAAGGTATCTTTCATCCCCAGTTTTTCACCATGCCTGAATTGCTGGTGATCTTTCTGGCTGTCATGATCACCGATATTTTGCTGCTGGACATGTTCAACACCTATGGACTGCCCACCTCCACCACGGTTTCCATTGTATTTGAACTGCTGGGGGCGGCAGTGGCCATCTCTTTAATCAAAATCATACAGTCACCTGACAATGTCATGGCTTTATGGGATTATATCAATACCGCCAAAGCCATGGCCATTGTGGGAGGGATTCTTCTGTCCATTGTGATCTCCTTTTTTTCAGGGGCTGTGGTGCAGTTTTTCTCACGATTGATATTCACCTTTGATTACAAAAAACGGCTTGCACGGTATGGCGCTGTCTGGGGCGGGGTGGCCATGACCGCCATCACCTTTTTTATTCTCATCAAAGGGGCCAAAGGCGCCACGTTCATGGATGAAAAAGCCCTGGCATGGATCGCCGCCCATACCTTTACCATCATGGCAGGCATATTTGTCATTTCAGCCATCATTTTGCAGATGCTGATCTCCATTTTCAGGGTCAATATTCTCAAACCCATTGTGCTGGTGGGCACCTTTGCTTTGGCAATGGCTTTTGCCGCCAATGACCTGGTCAATTTCATCGGCGTGCCCCTGGCCGGTCTCAAGGCATTTACAACCGCCTTGGCATCCGCAGATCCCATGAATATTTCCATGGAAGCATTGACCAGGGCTGTCCAGACCCAGACATTTATCATGCTTCTGGCAGGCAGTGTCATGGTCATCACCCTGTGGGTGTCCAAAAAAGCCAGAACAGTGACAGAAACAGAGATCAGTCTGGGAAAACAGGATGAGGGACCGGAACGGTTTGAATCCATCTGGATTTCCAGAAAGATCGTGACCTTTTTTTACCATTTTTTTGCCTCTCTGCGCGCCATTGTACCTGAACCTGTCCGCCGGCATGTTGCCGCCAGGATCACCCCCACCCCAACACACCATGCCGGTTCAGCCGGTGAGAAACCCTCTTTTGACCTGATCCGGGCATCTGTCAACCTGATGGTGGCCAGTGCCGTGGTTTCCTTTGCCACCTCACTCAAACTGCCCCTGTCCACCACATATGTCACCTTTATGGTGGCCATGGGATCCTCTTTTTCCGACCAGGCCTGGGGACGAGAAAGTGCTGTTTTCCGCATCACCGGCGTTCTGGCCGTGGTGGGGGGCTGGTTTATGACCGCATTTATCGCCTTTATGGTGGCGTTTGTGTTTGCCAACATTATTTTCTATTTCAATGCATTCGGCATAGCCGGCCTCATGGTGTTTGCCGGATTCATGATCTGGAAAAACAAGAAAAAACATGACACCCATGCAAAAGACAAGGAGGATATGAAGATTTTCCAGTTTGAAAAAGTGGAGGATTTCCAGGCTGCCGTGTCTGACACCTTTGACCATCTGGCCCTGCAGCTTAGGGGCATCAGAGAATCCTTTGACAAAACCTTTGATGCGCTTTTTACCGAAGACATTGTCACCCTGCGCCAGGAAAGAAAGCGCACCAAGCAGGTCCAGCTGAGTACCAATGTCATTGTCGCCAATATTTTCAAGGTGCTGCGCCTGCTCCAGAAGGAAGAGAACCAGATTTCCTATAATTACTACCAGATCATCAGGCGCCTGCAAAAACTGTCCGATGGATACAGAGATACGGTTATCCGAAGCACCATGCATGTGTCCAACCGCCACAAAGGCCTTTTGCCGGTGCAGGTAAAAGAGCTCATGGAGATCAAAAAAGTGATCCTCGATATCTTTTTAGCAGTGGAGACCGCTTTGGCAAAAAAACAGATCG
>JAIPDY010000010.1 GCA_021737445.1 Desulfotignum sp. | reverse complement strand
AGTTTCAACAGGTGGATCTGACCCGGATGATTCAATCTGCCTGTGATCTGTTTATGCCGGTGGCAGAAGACCGGCAGATCCGGTTTTCCTGCCATGCTGAGGGCCGGTTTTATGTTAATGCAGATATTAAAATGCTTCAGCGCGCATTTTCCAATCTGGTGGACAATGCACTCAAATATACTGATAAAGGCGGACAGGTCCGGGTCCAGGTGATAAAAAAATCCGACACCCATATGGCGATCCGGGTAAAAGATTCCGGGCCGGGAATCGATCCGCGCTTTCACCAACAGATCTTTGAACGGTTTTTCCGGGCAGAGACCTCCCGGACCAGTCCCGGTACCGGGCTGGGACTTTCTTTTGCCCGAACCATTGCCAGAGAGCATGGGGGAGATATTGTCGTAGATAGCACCCCGGGCAGCGGGGCGGTATTTACCATGACATTGCCATATTGTAATCTTCAGGTCATTTAAAAATCATCTTCAGGTATTATAATATGTCAAAAGCAGGCGAATTTTACTTAAACTTTCAACCCAATTTTTGACAAGGAGATTACCATGAAACAGATCAGACAGATGAATGTATTTCTGGTGATATTGGTCATCAGTTTCTTTATGCCCCTCCTGCCGGCACAGGCAGCCAAGAAAAATCAGATGATTCCGGCCAGTTTTTCCATCCTGGCACAGCAGGCCAGGCCCGGGGTGGTCAATATCCAGACCGTCAAAACCGTTCAGGGCGGGGGCAGGGTGTTTGAACATTTTTTCGGCCAGCCCTTCGGGAACCGGGAGGGGCTGGAGGAGTTTTTTGCCCCGTTTTTCAACCAGCAGCCCCAGAGCCGGAAGGAACAAAGCCTGGGATCCGGATTTATCATCTCCAGGGACGGGTATATTGTCACCAATAACCATGTTATCAAGGATGCAGACCAGATCAAGGTGATCCTCCATGACAAACAGGAGTATGACGCCCGGATCGTGGGAACCGACCCAATGACAGACCTGGCACTTATCAAGGTGGATGCAAAAAATCTGCAACCTTTGAAATTCGGCAAATCAGGGGAGGCTGACATCGGCTCCTGGGTTGTGGCCATCGGCAGTCCCTTTGGACTGGAACAGACCGTTACCGCAGGGATCATTTCTGCCAAAGGCCGGATTCTGGGCTCCGGACCCTATGATGATTTCATCCAGACCGATGCCTCCATCAATCCTGGCAACAGCGGCGGCCCGCTGCTGAATATGGATGGTGAAGTCATCGGTATCAACACCGCCATTGTCAGATCCGGCCAGGGCATCGGATTTGCCATTCCCTCCGATCTGGCCACCGGTATCATTGATCAGCTCATTGAGACCCAGCAGGTGTCCAGGGGCTGGATGGGAGTGGCTATCCAGAATATCACCCCTGAACTGGCGGAATATTACGGCATCAAAGATACCGGCGGTGTCTACGTGGCCAAGGTTTATGAGGGAAATCCCGCCCATGAGGCAGGTATTGAACCAGGAGATGTCATCATTTCGGTCAACGGTGAAAAGATAGAAACATCCCGGGATCTGACCATCACCATTGCCAATCTCAAGGTGGATGAAACCGTTGATGTAAAGATCATCCGGGACGGCAGTGAAAAAACCGTCAAAGTCAAGCTGGGAAAACGGCCTGATCAGGATCCTGAAGTGCTGGCCTCAACTGATGAATTTGATTCTTTCGGATTCAAATTCAAGGCCCTGGATGCTGCCATGGCCCGCCACCTGGGTTATCCTGCCGGAATAAAAGGGCTGGTGGTAACTGAGATCAAACAAGATTCCCCGGCACAAAAATCGGGTGTCCGGCCAGGTGACCTGCTCATGGAACTGAACCGTCAGCATATCACCAGCCTGGAAGAATATCACACCCTGCTGGACCGCATTGAAAAGGGGAAAACCGCCCAGCTGCTGTTCAGAAGGGGCAACAGCCATGTGTATGTGGTGCGGTTTGAAAAATAACAGTTGAAATCAGCGCAGGGCGTTCTTGAAAAATATTTTTTAAACAAGGGTGCCCTGCAAATAAGAGTACCGGGGGAATTGGTTGAAATGATGGTGGAGCTGAGGGGGATCGAACCCCTGACCTTACGGCTGCCAGCCGTACGCTCTCCCAGCTGAGCTACAGCCCCACATCTTAAAAAAGATGTTGACTTAAATAATCGAAACACGGTCATGTGTCAACAAAAAAAACAGTTTTTCTAAAAATAAACCCCTCTTGATCCAGGTCCTGGAATAAAATATTGACACATGGTTTTATGAAAGGATACAATAATATGTTTTGTTAATTTTATATTCTTTAAGGTGTACGAAGGAGAGAAAGTAATATGCTGCGTTATCTGCGGGAAAATACTGGCAACTGGATCATTAAAATTTTTCTGGGTATTATTGTGGTGGTGTTTGTTTTTCTGGGTGTGGGGTCCATGAATTCAGACCGGAATAATTCGGTGGCTTCCATTGATGATGACCCCATTACTGTCAATGAATTCCAGGATGCATACAAAAATATGGTGGCGCAGATGCAAGAGCGGTTCCAGGACAATCTTACTGATGATCTGCTAAAGGCATTGAATGTCAAACAGCAGGCTCTCAATTCCCTGATAGAGAAGAAACTGGTGACAGCCCAGGCTGAAAAGCTTGAGATCATGGTAACTGACCAGGAACTGGAAGAATCGATTCTGGCCATTGATGCGTTTCACAAAAACGGCCGTTTTGACATGGACCATTACAAGCAGGTACTGGGACTCAACTCTCTGAATCCGGAAATGTTTGAACAGATTCAGCGCAATGCCCTGAAAAGGCAGAAAGTACAGGATATGATCCTGAGCAGTATCTCTGTGTCAGACCTGGAGGCACAAAATTTTTACCAGTACCAGAACTCCCGCATGGCAGTGGAATATATTAAAGTGAGTCCGGATGAATTTACTGATCTGGTGCCCACAGAGGAGCAGATTCAGGCCCATTACATGGAGAACAGGGACAGATATCAGTCAGACCCCAAACGAAGGGCTGCGTTTTTAAAATTTTCTCCAGAAGATTATCAGGGCCAGGTGACAATTACCCAGACACAAATCAAAGATTATTATGAACAGCATCCGGATGAATTTAAGACACCGGAAAAAGTTGAAGCCAGTCATATTCTCATCAAGGTGGATGACACTGCTGATGACCAGACGGTGAAAGATAGTCAGAAACAGGCATATGCAGTTTATCAGCGGGCGGTTGCCGGAGAGGATTTTGCCGAACTGGCAAAAAAGACCTCTCAGGGTCCGTCAAGAGCAGATGGCGGCTATCTTGGTATTTTTGATAAAACCAGCATGATCCAGCCTTTTGCTGACAAGGCGTTTTCCATGAAACCAGGTGAGATTTCCGAACCGGTCAGAACCAGGTTCGGGTGGCATGTGATCAAGGTGATGGACCGGTTTGATGCTGATGTAACCTCTCTGGAACAGGCAGCAGAAGAGATTGAAACCAGGCTGGCAGAGCAGGAGATGCAGAATCTGGCTTATTATAAGGCAGGAGATGCTTTTGATGCGGTCATTGACGGGGACACTCTGGAACAGGCAGCACTGATTACCGGCAGGCAGATTGATACGACAGATGCTTTTGACCGGAACGGGAACGGGCTTGAGCTGGAACAGGCCGCTGAGTTTGCCAGGGCGGCATTTGACCTTGAACAACAGCAGATCAGTGATGTCAAACAACTGGGTAATGCGTATTTTCTTATCAAGGCACTGGAGACGATTGCACCTTCTCAGCTTCCTGTTGAAGCAGTAAAAGACCGCATCACTGATACGTTGACCCGAAAGCTTCGCATGGCAGCGGCGCAAACCAGGGCCAAAGAATTGCTTGAAGAGGCAAAAGCATCTGACACCCTTGAAAAACTGGCACAAAAGAAAAATCTTACACTGTCTTTTACTGAACTGTTCACCAGAAATGATTCTGTCCAGGAGATTGGCAGGTCTGCTGATTTCAACAGGGCCGCATTTACACTGACAAAAATTGATCCATTATATCCCGAGGTGTTAAAAACAGACAAGGGATTTTATATCATCTCTTTTAAGGAAAAACAGGTACCTGTAACCGACGAGATCCGGGAGAACCTCTCAGACATCAGGCAACAGCTGCTTGAAGCCAAACAAAGACAGTATTACCAGGCATGGATCAATGAACTCAGAAACAAAAGCCAGATTGAAATCGATCCCCAGTTTGTCAATTAGAAAGGGAGTTTTAAAAAAACAGCTGTATTTGATATTGCTGGTTGTGATCTGGGTTGGATTTTTTTCCTGTGTTCCCAGGCATCCATCGCCGTTTTCATGCAAAACTGTTTTAAAGGATCCCCAACTGGTTCACGGGATTCTGCCCAACGGGTTTCAATATGTACTCATGAAAAACAGCACCCCTGAAGACCGGGTCAGTGTCCATCTGAACATATCTGCCGGTTCGGTTCACGAAACAGATCAGGAACAGGGG
The DNA here is from genome assembly GCA_021737445.1 of Desulfotignum sp. Lineage (GTDB taxonomy): Bacteria > Desulfobacterota > Desulfobacteria > Desulfobacterales > Desulfobacteraceae > Desulfotignum. The sequence continues at coordinate 23,005 of JAIPDY010000010.1, read as the reverse complement.
GTGGCCCATTTTCTGGAACATATGCTCTTTAACGGGACTGAGCATTTCAAACCAGGGGAACTGGTGACCTATTTCCAGTCCATTGGCATGGATTTTGGGGCAGATGCCAATGCCAGCACCTCTTTTTTCCATACTGTCTATGACCTGAGCCTGCCCAAGGGGGATAAAACCCATCTTGACGATGCCCTGGTGGTGATCCAGGATTATGCCAAAGGCGCGCTGCTCTTGGAAAATGAAATTGACCGGGAACGCAGCATCATTCTGGCTGAAAAACAGGAGCGGGATTCTGTTTCCTACCGCTCCTTTAAACGCTCTTTTGCTTTTGAGCTGCCTGGATCCATTCTGACCAAAAGACTTCCCATCGGCAAAGAATCTGTGATTGAAACAGCTGACAGAAAAAAACTCAAACAATTTTATGATCGCTGGTACCGGCCTGATAATATGGTTCTGATCATGGTGGGGGACATCGATATCCAGGTTGCTAAAAAATTGATACAAAAGCGGTTTCAATCATTACAGCCCAGGTTGACACAACCGCTTCCAGAACCGGTGGATGTCAGATGGCCACCCCATGACAGCATAAAACCGTTTTATCATCATGAGCCTGAAGCAGGGAACACACAGGTTGCCATCGAACGAATTGAATATACCGATTTTGCTGCTCAAACGCCAGACCTTCTCAAACAGACCGTGACCAGAAGCCTGGCTGATACCATTCTCCAGAACCGTTTGTCCAACATGATCAGGCAGCAGCGTGCAGATTTTTCATCTGCATCTGTTTATTCGGGCACTTTTTTACGACATCTTTCAATGGCTGCAATCACCGCTGACTGTAACCCTGAAGACTGGGAAAACACCCTGGCTCAGCTGGAAAAAACTTTGCGCCAGGCCCTTGAATCAGGTTTTACCCAAAAAGAACTGGACCGGGTCAAAGCAGATGCTGTTTCACAGTTGAGTGCCGGGGTCAGGCAGGCAGGGACCCGGAAAACCCCGCATCTTGCCAGAACAGTTCTTGGGTCTGTTCAAGACAGAAAACTGTTTTTATCCCCGCAGCAGAAAAAAGAGCTGCTGGCACCTTATATTGAAAATCTGTCCATAGAACAGGTCAACCAGGTGTTCAAAGACGTTTGGAAACCGGATCACCGGCTGATACTGGTAACCGGCAATGCACAGATACCTTCTGATGCAGGGGCATCTTCTGAAGATAAAATTTTGCAGGTGTTCAAAGAGAGCAGCCGCCGGCCGGCCGGCCTGTTTCAATCCACGGTATCCAAGGATTTTCCCTACCTTCAGATACCAGATACCCCGGCAAAGATCGGGCATCACAAAAAAAATGTCAAGAATCTGGGCATTAACGTTGTTGAACTTGACAACCATATCCGGCTTAATCTCAAGCAGACCGATTTTAAAAAAGGAAGGTTCCTGTTCAAGGTGGTTTTCGGGCCGGGCAGGGCATGTGAGCCAGAAGACAAACCGGGAATTTCTCATATCAGCCAGCAGACGGTCCGCAAAAGCGGGCTGTCTGCCATGAATCCTGACCAGTTGGAGGAAGCCCTGGCAGGCAGGGATGTCAGCATTGAATTTTCAGTGGAAGATACCTATTTTTCCCTTTCCGGGTCAGCAGATCCCCAGGAGATTGAACTGGTATTTCAGCTTATTTATGCATTTCTTTCAGATCCGGGATTCAGGCCTGAAAGCCTGGCGCTCGCCAAAACCCAGTACCGTCAGATGTATGATGCATTGAAACAGACACCAGAAGGCATCATGCGCATCAAAGGGGAGCGGTTTCTGGCAGGCGGAAACCCTTGGTTCGGCATGGCCCATCCTGATGAGGCGGATCAGATTACCCTGACAGATATCCGTTCCTGGCTTACCCCTTATTTTACCACAAGAGGTGTAGAAATTTCCATGGTAGGGGATTTTGATCCTGATGTGGCGGTTTCCCAGGCCCTTGTCCATCTGGGAGGGGGCGCACCAACCAAAAAAGCAGTTCTATGTACTGATGTTCAGGCCCCGGTTTTGTTTCCCGGCGGAAAAAGCCTGGATGTGACTCTGGATACCAAAATAGACAAGGGCATGGTAAGGCTTGCATTTTTGACAGATGATTACTGGGATATACAACAGACCCGGGCATTGTCCATATTGTCAAGGGTGGTTTCAGAACGTCTCAGAAAAGTGATCCGTGAAAAAATCGGGGCTGCCTATTCCCCTTATGCTTTTAACCAGCCATACATGGTTCACGACGGATATGGGGTGATGCAGATAGTGGTGCCGGTATCGCGCAAAAACAGTGATATGGTTGTTCAGACACTGCAAAAGATAATCAGTGACATCGTTGCTGAAGGGATATCTCCTCAAGAAGTGACGCTGGCGCTGAATCCGGTTATAAAACAGCTGCATGTGTTAAGGCAGAGCAATACCTATTGGCTCAATTCAGTGTTGGCGGATTCAAAAAAACATCCGGAAAGATTTGCGTGGGCAGATACCATTGTTTCAGGATATTCATCCATCACCCATGAGGACCTGACAGCCCTTGCCGGAAAATATCTGAAACTGACAGAATCGGCCCTTATCCGGATTATGCCGGGAAATTAATGCTGTTCTTGCAGATAATCCATCTGTTCTGCAACATTGTTCCGCAGATAATAATCAAGATCAAACAGCTGTTTAAAACTCAGATCAGTGAATTTTACATGGCGCCTTCTGACCTTCATGGAGGTCAAAGAGGGCGTATCTGCCACTTCATAGTCTGAAATGGTTTTAAAAGGCAGATTTCCCACATAATAGCCCATGCTGCTCAAAAAGATGGTTTCTTTTTGTGATTGCTCCTCTTTAACAGTTTGATGATCACTGCCGGTATCGATGTAGCTGAACGCCAGTCCTCCCAAACTGATATCGGCAATCTGACCGAGTTTGCGGGAATTGGGACTGATGGCGGCATAAGCCCCTTTTGCAGCTTTGTACCGTTTGTTTTTTCTTCTTTCAACCGTTCTTTTTCTGCCAGCCATAACAAGATTTCCTGTTAATTTAAGGTGATTTTTCACAATATTATCAAAAGCGATTCATGCATATAATATACCTGAATGAAAATGACACAAAAAGCCCTGCTGATAAGACCTGTTCCAAGAAAAAAAGATGTTGAATGAAATTTTTTTCTTAATATTAAGGCATTTTTTTCTTAATTTCACATCTCCATCTGTTTTGCCTGAACCAGAAAATCTTCCCATGCCCTGCGACAGACGTCGTATCCAAACCCTCTGTAGCGCAGATAATTCATCGCTTTTTTTTGCTTTACATCCGGCCTGAGATGAAGCCATTGCCGCTGTTTTTTCATAAGTGCCCGGCAGGCCATCCGGGTATCATCATAATCTTTTAAAAGTGTTTCTAAAATGCTGCTGCAGATCCCTTTTTGCCTCAGTTCACAGGTTAAGGCAAATTTTGATTTGGGATTATTTTTTTTCCTGTTTTCAATGAACATCCTGGCAAAGGTTTCATCATCAAGATAATGGTGTTGTTTAAGCTGCGAAACAACCGTTGAAATGATTTCTTGATCCCATCCCTTTTTTTCAAGATAGTGCTCCATTTCCTTTATGCTGCGGGGTCTTATACCCAGATACCGCACAGCCATATTGACCGCTTTTTCCATACCTGGGTTGCGGGGTTCAAACAGGGTCATGAAAAATTTTTTTCCAGGTTAAAGTAAGGGAGGCCAGTTTTTCTCCGCTGGTTTTATTAAAAATTGCGTGACAGGTTTTTACACAATCTGTCAGATCAGCCAGTTTTACCTTTGCAATAACAGTATCTGGATAAAATGTTTCTTTGAGAAAGCAGACAACCAGGGTCTGGGGCATATGCTCAAACAACCAGGACACGGGAAGGGTTTCCAGAGCCCAGGTGACATAAACGGTATTGTTCACATGCTGATTCAGATCCAGGTCATGAATGCGTATATCAAATTGTGCCTGGTGATCCCATACAGACAGATCCGGGTCATTGGGCCATAAATCCGGGTCAGGAGCAGTCCGGGTCATCAAACAGGGAGGCATGTGGGGTGTAAGCCGGATCGGTTTTGAGTTTATGGCCTTGACCATTACCCAGACTCCCAGGGCGGAAATAAGGGTGTTGCCTTCAGGGGTTACAACTGTAAACTGTCTGAGTTCATATAAATTTTTCCAGGGAAGGCGCCATGTTTTCAGTTCAAAGGGCTGGGGCCATTTTAATTTCAGGGTATCATGCACACGGATCTGGTACCTGGAAATGACCCATTTTAAATTTTTTTTTGCCAGGTCAAATCCGCTGATCCCCATCTGGTGGGCATGGATGCCTGCTGCATCCTGAAAAAGATTCAGGATGCGGTCCAACCGGACATGGTTATTGGCACCCATTGCTGAATAAGGCAGCATCATTTTCTGGGTAAATACACAAGTCATGTCAGGGTGTTCCTTCAAATAATCTGACAGGGGTTTTAATGAGGCTGGTGAGCAAATTTATCAACCCCTCTCCCACGGCAGAAGGGTGCAAAGGGGTAATCACCGGGTCATCAATGGGACCGGTGGCCTTGGCTGGAAATGAGACCAGGCGGCCACTGAGGATGGTATTGACAATAGGAATATATTGAATGATGGTATCAATGGTTTTCAGCGGAGCCACCAGACAGGTCAGGTTCAGATGATTTTCAAATGGATGAATCTTACCTGTAAAGATCAGGGCCATATTTTCCGCATCAATCACCGCTTTTTCCAGATGAATGACCCCGTTTTTTACCTGTGCCTGCACTAAAATGCTCCGGTATCTGAATCCTTCCTGGGTAATGTCTGGCAGTTTTAAAATATTAAGCACTGACAGCAGTCGGGACAGCAGTGTCATTTTATGGATCTTGCCGTTATGGGATGAAAAAAAGAGGGACCCGTTTAAACTGTTCTGAAGGGAATGTAAAAGGCCCTTTCCGGTCAAAGAGGTGGTAAATGAATATCCACCGGTCACAAGGCGAATGTCAGGAAAAAAACAGGCAAGCAGAGGGGTGATGCTTTCCCTGTCTTTGGCCTGGATATCAATCTTTGTCACGGCATCAATTTCCGGTTGTTTCCGGTCAAGTGTCAAACTGCCGGAAAGATTAAGGCCGCAAAAATCTGCAGAAAGCAACTTAATGTCTGTTTTGTGCTGGTCCCATGCAACAGCTGCGTTCAGATCAGAAAATGAAAAATTGTCATAAACCAGGGTATCGGTTTTTATTTGAAGATCTTTATGAACCAGCAGTGGCTGTGTGCCTGGAAAATCTTTTCCAAAAAGGCCTGATATCAGAGTATCCAGGTGGATGAACCGGGCAATTACATGCAGATTGGAATAGTTGTCTGTATAAATTTTCACGGGCAGATCTCTGGTGAGAGTGGTGAGAAGGCGTTGGAGTGGCATATTCTTGACCAGCATGGTGTCAAGGGTTCTTGTGTCCAGTGTTCCTTCAAACCGGGCCAGGGGGGTGTCAGGGTGCCAGTCAAACAAGATCATGGCATCTGAAAACGGCTTGTGCCGGAGCATCACAATCTCCGGTTTCAGGTCCTCAGGGGTGTTGCCTGCCAGTCTGACGGAAAGCCGGGTGTCTGAGGCAAATACCAGATCGGTGGAAACAGAGATTTGGCCTTTTTCCACCTCTATTTTCCCCTCTTGTGCAAAAAGGGGGAGAACAATGCTGTCAGAATGTGCTGATACCATCTGGACGGGCAGCCACTTAAGGCTTGTCACCATTGCCTTGAGATCTCTGGCAGCAAAGGATTTTTCAGATATTTCAAAAATTGCGGACAGATCTTTTATCTCCCGGGTATCAGGAGAAAAACCTGCCTGGATATTCTGGCCTGACCCGGAAAGGTCCCAGGTCCATTTGGCCGGATGAAACATCGGGCCTTTGAAATTGAACCGTTCAATGGCCAACCTGCCGTTGACCTGTTCCACTGGTCCCATGAGGGCCTGGATTTTTTCCAATGGCTTGAGTTTAGGCCAGATTTCCTCAATATTGAGGTCAATGGTGCGGGTGGACAGCGTTAAAAAACCATCCCGGGCAAGATCCACCCGGGCGTTCAGGTCTGTGACCGGATTTGTGCCGACACGGCCTGAAAACCCGGTTAAGCTGATCTGGTCTGTTTCATAGTGGAATATGCCCTGGGAAATGGATATGGGTAAAGGGATCCGGTCATAATATCCGCTGCCTGAAAACGGGCCGGTGGTCACAGAAACAGACAGGTCTTTTTGACCGGTTTGCAGCCCAAGCCCCAACCGGGCGGTCACCTGTCCTTTTACCTGATGCACTTTTTCCATTTCCCGGGCCAGGGAGGTATCGGGCAGTAAAGAGATCAGCACATCCGGCAGTTCTGACAGATCCACATCCAGGGCGAATTCACCGTTGAACGGCACATCCTTGTGATTCATCAGGTCAATCTCCAGCTGCCCCTCATGGAGGCGGGTGTTTCCCACCCGGCCTTTGTGTGCATTGATGTCGAGCACGCCGTTTAGCACCCGGGCTTTGCCGTCCACATCCATTGCCATGAGCCCTGTCTCAGGTATTTTAACCAGGGCGCTTCCGGCAGTTCCTTCCAGGACCATCTGGCCCGGGTTAAACAGGGTATCGACAGATGCGGACTGGAACTTTACAGATAGATCTGATGCCTTTCCATCTCTTATGATATCAAACAGATGCTGAACCACCCGGTTTTCCGGAATCCAGGCCAGGGATGCATCCCTGGCCTGGGCCAGGTCAATGTCATTGCCTGAAAAGGTCAATGCGGTTTTCTGCGTTTTTCTGTCATCTGTAAACGACATGGATACCTCTGCTGCCGGGGAATCCAGATATGCGGGCTCAAGGTTGAAGGAGAAATGCTGTGGTGAAGATAAAAAATTGATATTCAGCATGTTGCCGCAAACTGTATTGTCCGGCAGTCTGTCTGACAGTACCTGAAATTGATCCAGCCTGACAGTACCGGTTATGCCGGTCTCTGCATCGAGCCGGACATGCACCCGGGCCAGAGCGGAATCAAACCGGTCCACTGGAAAGTTTTCATATGGCAGAGACAAGAAAAGCGCTTTTTTATTTATCTGTACATTCTGGATCAGGGTGTCCAGCTGCATGATCTGACGGGTCTTTGAAATCCAGAGAGTTCCGTTGAGGGATGTAAAATACTGGGTTTGGCAGTTTTTTAAAACAAGTTCAAAATCTTTCTGATTTTCCGGGAACATGGCAAACAGGGTGTTCATTTGATCTTTGGGAAACCCGGACACAAAAAAATCATGAAAATTGAAAGAAACAGGATCCATATCAGGATTGAACCAGAAGTTCAGGTCTTCTAAAAGTACGCGGGAGACCACTATGTTTCCCTGCAAAAGTTCAGTGAAATCCAGATCAACATCGATGGCATTGACATGCAGGCCCATGGTTCTGCTCAGCGGCAGGGCAAGGTTCTGTAAACGGATACCGGGCAGAGGCGACAATTGAAATGCCATCTGGTCCGGACCAAGAACTGCACCGGTCTGCTTTTCAATGAATTGTGCCATCCGGGTTTTGACGTACCTGGTATTGATGATCTGTTCAAGGATGAAAGGAGATATCAGCACCAGTGCCGTAAGGGCTGCTGCGGTATATAAAACAATTCGCCTGACTACCATGCATATCCCTGCTGTTTTGCCAGCAGGATCATGTCCGCCATGACCCACTGGGCCTGTTGTAAGAGGATCTCCTTGTACCGGTTGAGGATCGGTTCCTGGTTGTCAAGGCTGTCAACAGGATCTTTTTTCATGGCTGCCAGGTATTGATTTTCAATGTCAAGTTCAGCCTGTTCATCCAGAACTCTTTTTTTGCGCCGTTTGTCAATATCCAAAGACAGACTGTCTTCGCTGTTCAGCCGGGTGATCAGTTCCAGCCGTTTTTCAAGATAGCGCATGCCCGGATCCCGGCTGATCCGTTCCTGATATTTTCCGGCAAGTGGCTTATAAAGCGGTGCCAAAGAGGGGTAGGCCTGATATGGAATGCCGGGGATGGTGTCCCAGAGCAACGCCCCATCCAAAGAGCTTTCACCGGTTTCTTCAGGTTTATACATTCTGGGAAAAGAGATGTTTGGTATCACCCCGCGGTGCTGGGTGCTTTTCCCTGAGACCCGGTAGAATTTGGCAGAAGTGAGTTTGAGTTTTCCATCCCCCAGGGGTTTGAGTTCCTGTACCGTGCCTTTACCAAAGCTCTGGGTTCCTACAATCACCCCGCGCTGGTAATCTTTGATCGCCCCGGCAAAAATTTCTGATGCAGAGGCGCTCATCCGGTTGATCAATACCAGAAGCGGGCCGGTGTACTGAATTTTTGGGTCTTCATCGTAAAGCCGGGTTATCTGATTTTTGGTGCGTATCTGCACCGTGGGGCCGGAGGTGAGAAAAAGCCCGGTCAGGTCGCTGGCTTCCTTGAGTGATCCCCCGCCGTTGTCCCTCAGATCTATGATCAGACCGTCAATATTTTCCTGTTTAAGTTCAAACAAAAGTTTTTTTACATCTGTGGTGGTGCTTTTGTATTCTTTGTCTCCCCGGTGATAGGCAGCAAAATCGATGTAGAAATTGGGGATCTCAATGATACCTATTTTGTAGTTTCTCAGGCCTGAAAAAATGGTTTTCACCTGTTTTTGGGCTGACTGATCCTCCAGTTTGACCGTGTCCCGCCTGATACTTATGATGGCAGTTGTGCTGCTTTTTTTGGCTGGAATGATCTTCAGGCGTACATAGGTGTTTTTAGGCCCCCTGATCAGTTTCACCACCTCATCAATACGCAGGCCGATGGTATCTTTTATGTCACCGGTCTTTCCCTGGCCGACCCCGATAATTTTATCACCGGGCATCAGAAGATTGGATTTGTCAGCAGGTCCCTTGGGAACCAGGCTGACAACCTTGGTGTATTCATACTCGGTCTGCAGCACAGCACCAATTCCTTCCAGGGAAAGGCTCATATGGATTTCAAAATCTTCTGAAATCCGGGGCAGAAAATACTGGGTATGGGGATCAAAACTTTCTGTCACGCTGTTCATGAATAACTGAAACACATCATCTGTATTTGTCTGGGACAGCCTTGACAGCCTGGCATCATAGATTTTTTCAAGGGTTTTTGTGATATCGGAATCGGTCTGGTTATCCAGTTTCAGGGTAATAATATGGTGGGTCAGCTCTTTTTTCCATAAATTGCGCAGATCATCCAAAGAGGGTTGCCAGGGGCGAAGTTCGATATCAACAATCAAGGTCTCCCGGGTATGCAGCGGCAGAGTGGTTTTCCAGGTTTTGATCAGGTCCAGAATATATTCAAGCCGCTGGGTGGCCCGGTAATGGTAAAGATTATAAATATCATAGGCAAGCTTCAGATCCCCTTTTTTCAGGTCTGTGTCAAACCGGTATCTGAATTGTCTCACCCGGTCCAGATCCTGCCGGATAAACAGGTGCCTGGATGGGTCCAGGTATTTGATATACCGGTCAAAGATCTGTTCAGACAGGGTGTCGTCCAGGTTTTTGTCCAGAAAATGATACCGTTCCAGTGCTGTCATGATCCTGACGCACTGGATCATATGGTTTTTTTGGGGAGCCAGTACAGCCTGGCTTGCGTATACAACAGAACATAACAACAAAACCAGAAACAGAACAACAAAAAAAAAGCGGTTTAAACCGGAGCGGGATTGATCAGACAAAGGGATGTACACTGTTTTCTTCCTCATCACTGGATATGTCAAAAGGGGTTTCAAAACTGATTCTGCCGATTTTTCCGGATCTGAGGTCCTGTATCAGAACACCGGCGGCTTTCTGGTAATCGACCCGTCCTTTGGATTTCAGACATCCTCTGGCAGCACCGATCTGTTCAATCAGATCGGTTTCATCACCGGGCAGCCGGTCTAAAAATCGGTATCTTGCCATAAGCAGTTCAGGATATCGTTTCATGAGAAGGTTGGCTGCAAAACAGACGATATCCTGATAATCCACGGCTGTATCGGAAATGGCACCGCTGACAGCCAGTGCATATGCACGTTGTTCAGGTTCAATGACCGGCCAGAGAATACCGGGGGTATCATAAATGTCAATATTGTTTTTGAGGCTGGTTCGCTGCTGGTGGCGGGTAATGGCCGGGACATTCCCGGTTCGGGCAATTTTTTTGCCGGCCAGGGTGTTCAGCAGAGTGGATTTTCCTGTATTGGGAATGCCCACCACCATGAGTTTGAGTTTTCTGGCCCGGTTGCGCTGTATGTCGCGGGTGGCGAATTCCAGGGCAGCTGCAGCAAGAGATTTATCTGCTGCATTGATGGCAATGGCTCTGACGTTGCGTTCTTTTTTAAAATAATCCATCCATTGGGCTGTTATCTTTGGATCTGCCAGATCCATTTTGTTGAGAATTTTAACCTGTGTCTTGTTTTGGCACAATCTGTTCACCAAAGGATTCTCACTGGCCTTGGGAAGCCGGGCATCCAGAATTTCCAAGATGACATCCGCCTTTGCCGCAGATTTTTGCAAAAGTTTTTTTGTTTCCAGCATATGGCCGGGGAACCATTGTATATTCATAATAGATTATGGCATATCAGAAATGATTTGAAAAGGCAACTTCCGGCCCTATATGCCAGGGAATCCATGAATTGACTTTTCAGGCCTGATCTGTCAAGATGAACCATTCTTGAATGACACCCTTTTATTTTTTAAGGTTTATTATGCGATATCTGGTTTTCATATCCCTTTTGTGGATCATGGTGACAGTGACATCTGCTGCCCGGGGTTTTGCCGGCAGTGACGTTCATGTCACAGATTTTGACAGAGAGTTTATTCCCTCTCTTGTTCAGAGCATCCGGTTTCCGGAAAAAATTGTTTTCTGTCATACCCAAATTCCCCTTGAAGATCCCCAGGTGAAGGCCCAGCTGGAAAAAGCGATGCTGCTGGCCCTTTGGAGCCGGCCCCAGGTGATTTTGTGGTTAAAGCGGTCGGCACAACTGTTTCCCCATATCCAGCAGATACTGGCTGAAGAACAGATGCCTGATGACCTCAAATATGTACCGGTCATTGAAAGCGCCCTCAGGCCCCATGCCAGCTCGTTTGCCAGTGCCGTGGGATACTGGCAGTTTTTAAAGGCTACTGGCCGGCGGTATGGCCTGCGTATTGACAGCCGGATGGATGAACGCCGCAACATTTTCAAATCAACCAGGGCAGCCTGCCTGTATCTGAAAAAATTATTTTCACAATTTGGTTCCTTTCCCCTGGCCCTGGCTGCCTATAATATGGGAGAACACGGCCTGGAGGTTGAAATTGAAGCCCAGCAGACCCAAAACTATTTTGACCTTTACCTGCCCCTTGAAACACAGCAATACCTGTATAAGATGATTGCCGCCAAACTTATACTGGAAAATCCCCAAAAATATGGATTTAATCTGGAACCCGGGGATCTGTATCCGGCGTTACGCTTTGCCAGGCTGAATTTTACTCTGGAAGAAGAACTGCCGCTGGTTCTCATTGCCAGGGCTGCTGCTGTTTCATTCAAAACCCTGAAAACCTTTAACCCGGATATCAGAGGCTACTATCTTGCAGCCGGTCCGGCAACTATCCTGGTTCCCGAAGGCTATGAAAAAAAATTTCATACCCGGTTTGCTGATCTGTACAAGGAGTGGCAAAAAGATACCCATTTCCGGATCCACGTTGTAAAACCGGGAGAAAGCCTCATCAGCATTGCCAGAGAGTACGATATGACGGTGGCTTCTTTGCTATGGCTCAATAATATTCCATTAAAAAAGGTGATTCATCCAGGGGACAGGCTCAAGGTCAAATAGGCGGATCAAGATGGGTGTCGGGCTCATCTTTTTTGGTTTTCTGCTGTTTTTTAAGGCAGATCTGATCTTCCCTGATAATGGCACAAAGCTTTGGGTTATGGAGTTCTCTGCATGTGGAGTGGTTGTAAAGAGGGCATTCAGGGTGTTGTTTGGACATGTCGGTTCCTTGTCCTTTGTGTAATTTGGGTGGTCCGGAAACGTATCCAAGTATAGCCCAATTCCCAACAGAGTTCAACCCGATTTTCCAGGTTACTGGGTCAGGGTTTCTTCTGATATGGAATCTGGAACAGCCGTTTCAAGATCCAGCTGGGGGATGGGACGGGTCTGTGTGGAATTTTTTTGAGAAGGCAGGGTATCCGGGGAAGATCCGGGTTGTGCAGCCACGTTTTTGATCTTTTTTTCCAGGGCCTTGACCGCCTTTTCCACACCGGTTTTCAGGTCAGCCAGGCGCTGTTCCAGTTCTCTGCGGGTCATACCCTGGGTCTCCATATTCTTTATCTGCTTGTCCAGAAGGCTTAAATCCTTTTTAAGCCGCTGCAGGTCAGTGATTTCTGTTTCTACTGTTTTCTTAAGGGATTTTATTTCCTGTTTCAATGGCTGGGTATCTTTTTCAAACCGATCCTGATTTTGGGCAATCGCAGACAGCAAAGATGTGTTGATACGTTCCAATTGCGCCAGAGTGGCTTTGTCTTGAGCTGCATTGTTCTGAATCCTGTGGTCATGTTTGGCCAGAATATCTTCTAAGCGATCGATGTCAGCATCTAAGGCTGCTGTATCTGCTTTGGATCCAGCCAGTTTTGCCACCTGGTTTTCAAGGGATTGTCCCTTTTTTTCCAGCTGCGGCAGTTTTTCATCCAGGTCAAACCGGTTTTTGGCAATTCTTACATCAAGGGCATTGAGCTTTTCTTCAGACTGGCGGGCCATATATTCCACCTGGTCTTTTTTTGAGAGGTCGGCATCCACCATCTGATCCTTTATGTCCAGGTAGATGAAAAACAGCACCGCACCTATAAGCACCGGAAGCATGACCGAAATAATGGTGACCCGGTTGGATAATTTATCAATTTTCAGTGTATTGAGTTCCTGAAGATACAAAGAAGACTGAATATGGTTGTCGTCATCTTCCCGGGGAAGATCTGATGCATTGTTCCTAAAATCTTTCAGGCTCATGAATACGTATCTCCTTGGGGATCTGGCTTTGTGGTGTTTTTATTCCCATTCAATGGTGCCCGGCGGTTTTGATGTGATATCATAGACCACCCGGTTGATATCATCCACCTCATTGATAATCCGGTTGGATATTTTTCCCAAAAGTTCATGTGGCAGTCTGGCCCAGTCAGCGGTCATGGCATCATTACTGGTCACGGCCCGGATGGCCACGCAATTGGCAAACGTTCTTTTATCACCCATAACGCCCACGCTTTTTATGGGCAGCAGCACGGCAAAGGACTGCCACAGTTTGCGGTAAAAACCGGCGTTGCGGATCTCTTCGAGCAGTATGGTATCGGTTTGTTTTAAGATATCCAGCCGCCGGGGGGTGATATCTCCCATGATCCGGATGGCCAGTCCGGGGCCCGGGAAAGGCTGGCGCCATATCAGATCCTCGGGAAGTCCCAGGGTTTTGCCCAGTTTTCTGACCTCGTCCTTGAACAAAAGCTGCAGAGGCTCAATAAGCTTGAGTTTCATTTTTTCCGGAAGTCCCCCGACATTGTGATGGGACTTGATAATGGAGGTGGGACCCCCAAAAGCGGATTTGGATTCAATAATGTCCGGATAAAGGGTTCCCTGGCCCAGAAAAGCAGCACCTGGTATTTTTTTTGCCTCTGCATCAAAAACCTGGATAAACAGGTTGCCGATAATTTTCCGTTTGGATTCAGGGTCAGTTACCCCTTTGAGGGCATCAAGAAAAATCTGGCTTGCGTCCACAAACTGTATATTCATGTCCAGGTTTGCCACAAGGCGCTTTTCCAGTTGTGCTTTTTCATTATGGCGTAAAAGCCCGTTATCCACAAAGATACAGTAAAGATTTTTGCCGATGGCTTTGTGGATCAGGGTGGCTGCCACCGAGGAATCCACCCCCCCGGAAAGTCCCATGATCACCTTTTTGTCCCCCACAGCCTCCTTTATCTGGGCAATGGCGCCGTCTGAAAAAGATGCCATGGTCCAGTTTTTTTCACACCCGCATACATCAAATAAAAAATGTTTGATCATCAGTGCCCCGTTGACGGAATGTTCCACTTCCGGATGGAACTGGAGCCCGTAAAACTGTTTTCCATGATGGGCCACGGCTGCAATGTCAGTGTTTTTTGTGGAAGCGGTTATCTCAAATCCGCTGGGCAGAATTCCGGCAGAATCCCCGTGGCTCATCCAGCACTGGAACGTTGAAGGCATATCCTTGAACAATGGAGAATCTGCTTTAATCTGGAGCATGGCAAACCCATATTCTTTTTTGCGGGCCTGCTGAATGGTTCCGCCCAGCACATGCACCATATAATGCATGCCATAGCATATCCCCAGCACCGGAACCCCCAGGTCAAACAGGGATTTGTCAATGGACGGGCTGTCTTTTTCATAAATACTGGACGGACCCCCTGAAAGAATGATCCCTTTGGGGTTGAGTGCCTTGATCCTGGAAATGGAGATGTCTGACGGCTCCACCTGGCAGTATACATTATGCTCCCTGACCCTTCTGGCAATCAGCTGATTAAACTGGGAACCGAAATCGATCACAACAATCATGGTATGTTTTCCTAAGATAAAAAATTTTTTTAAACCATAATATCTCCTATAAATTGCTTGAAAATGCAAGATGTTTTTATCTGGATCTTGCCAATATGCAGTTATTATGTTTTATTAGCCCATTCACCCCCAGCCATTAAATAATAATAATAAAATAAAAAACAGGAGAAAAATACATGTATCTGGCATCTGATTTAAAAAAAGGATTGAAATTTGAAATTGACGGTGAACCCCATGTGGTTGTCGGATTTGAGTTCAAAAAACCGGGGAAAGGCCAGTCCCTTTACAAATGCAAACTCAAGAACATGATAACCGGTGCACAGTTTGAAAGGACCTACCGGTCAGGTGATAAATTTGAAAAAGCAGATCTGGAAGAGCAGGAAATGGAATATTTGTATGCAGACAGAGATGCGTATTGTTTCATGCACACCGGCAATTTTGAACAGATATTTCTGACGTTGGACCAGTTGGAGGATATCATCGATCTGTTAAAGGAAAATACTGTCTGTACCGTGCTTTTGCACAATCAAAAACCCATTGGCGTCACCCTTCCCAATTTTATTAATCTGGTGATCACCAGAACCGAACCCTGGGCAAAAGGGGACACAGCCACAGGCAGCACCAAACCAGCCACCCTGGAAACAGGGCTTGAGATTCAGGTGCCGCCGTTTGTCGAAGAGGGTCAGCTGGTAAAAATCGATACCCGCACCAAAGAGTATGTTGAGCGGGTCAATGCCTGACAGGGCTATGTTTTTTCCTTATACCCGCATCCGGGTGCGGGGCATTTAAAAAACCGGCCGTCCCGTTTGGTATTTTTTTCAACCAGAAGGGATGAATTGCACTGGGGACAGGATTTATCCACCGGCCTGTCCCAGCAGGCAAATTTACAATCCGGATACCTGGAACACCCGTAAAAAATTTTTCCGCGCTTGGATTTTTTTTCAACAATCCTGCCGCTACATCCCGGTTCCATGCAGTTGACACCGATATCTCTGTGGGAATTTTCAGACATCACCGATTCTGTATGCTTGCATTCCGGATACCCGGTACAGGCCAGAAAAAGACCAAAACGCCCGTCTTTCTGCACCATGGGTTTGCCGCAAACAGGACAGTCCTTGACCGGGGTATCGTCCACCTGTTTTTCCACAATACAGATATGACCTTTTTCATCTCTGGTGTAATTACTGGTGAACGAGCAGTCAGGATACGCGGTGCATGCCAGAAAATGGCCGTTTTTACCGATTTTAATATTCAAAGGCTTTCCACAGGAGGGACAAACCAGATCTGTCGATATTCCCACACCTTTGACACTGACCATGTTCTGCCTGGCATTTTCCAGGGTCTGGCTGAAATCATCGTAAAACCGGCGCAACAGGTCGACTTCATCCTGGGCACCTGTCTCCACATCATCCAGGTTGGTTTCCATCTGGGCGGTAAAAGAGACATCCAGCAGGTCTGGAAAGGATGCCACCAGCAGGTCATTGACAATAAATCCCAGTTCACTGGGAATAAAATACCGCTTAACCAGTTCCACATATCCCTTGTCCTGGATAACGCTGATAATGGATGCATAGGTACTGGGCCGGCCGATGCCGTTTTTTTCAAGCTCCTTGACCAGGGATGCTTCTGAAAACCGGGGGGGAGGCTTGGTGAAGTGCTGTTTGGAAATTATTTTTTCACGGATTAATCTGTCGTTTTCCTTCACATCGGGCAGTGCCTGAATATCATTGCCCTGGCTGGTTTCCTGCGTATCATACAGGGCCATGAATCCGCTGAATTTCACTGTGGAACCGCTGACGGAAAAAAGATAGTCGTTTGCCCTGATGAGAATGGCTTTCTGGTCAATGACTGCCTGGGCCATCTGGGAGGCTACAAACCGTTTCCAGATCAGATCATAGAGATTGTACTGATCCCGGGTCAGATGGGGTTTGATTTTTTGCGGGGTGTTGAACACAGAGGTCGGGCGGATCGCTTCATGGGCATCCTGGGACTTGTTCTTGTTTTTAAAATACCTGGGCCTGGCCATGGCATATTCTTTGCCATAAGTCTGGGTGATCAGTGTCTGGGCTTCCTGGGCCGCTTCCGGGGCAATACGCGTGGAATCGCTTCGCATATAGGTGATCAGGCCTTCAGGGCCGCCGGTACCGATATCAATGCCTTCATACAGTTGCTGGGCCACCACCATGGTTTTTTTGGCGGAAAATTTCAAGCGGTTGATGGCATCCTGCTGCAGTTTGCTGGTGATAAAAGGGGGTAATGGATTGCGTTTGACGGTTTTGTTTTTGATTTCATCCACCAGAAAACTGGCAGCCTCCAGGTCGGCAACAATTTTTTGAGCCTGGGTCTGGTTGGTTATTTTAGCTTTTTTCCGGCCGATTTTTATCAGTGCGGCATTGAATTCCGGTGGATTTTCACCCATGAGATCGGCAGTAATGGTCCAGTATTCTTCTGGAACAAACCTGCGGATTTCCCTTTCTCTGTCACAGATGATTTTCACCGCAACAGACTGAACCCGGCCGGCACTCAACCCCCGCTGAATTTTTTGCCACAGCAAAGGAGAGATCTGGTAGCCCACCAGCCGGTCCAGCTTTCGTCTGGCCTGCTGGGCATTATATTTATTCACATCCGGCTCCAGAGGATTGTTCAGGGCATCTTCAATCCCTTTTTTGGTCAATTCATGGATAAGGACCCGGTGAAATCTGCGGTCCTTTTTTTTCAAAATGTCCATGATATGAAATGCAATGGCCTCTCCTTCACGGTCCGGGTCAGGGGCAAGATAAATATCATCACACGCTTTGGCAATCTTTTTAAGATTTGAAATCACATTTGATTTGTCTTTGATGTTGACATATTCAGCCGCAAAATTGTCCTCCACATCAATCCCCAGGTTTTTCACCGGCAGATCCCGGATATGGCCGGCGCTGGCAGCCACCTGAAATTCTGATCCCACATATTTTTTCAATGTTTTTATTTTGGTGGGTGATTCAACAATGATAAGTGGTTTGGCCAATGTAACTCCTTCATAAGATAGAAAAATAGTTGCCTGGATGATGCTTTACCACCCCTGCTAATTCAAGTTCAAGCAGAATGGCAGATACTGACTCACTGTCCATCCGCGTTGCTTCAATTATCTGGTCAATATGCCGGGGATATGCATCCAGCACCTGCATAATTTTGTTTTTTGAATTATCCAGAACCGGTATGGGTGATGTTTTTGTCTGTAACTGCTCATCACCTGAGCCTGTGTTCTGTATTGAAGCATGGATAAACTGTGACAGTTCCTCCACCACATCTGTTACATTTTCCACAAGTTTGGCCCCCTGTTTTAACAAAAAATGGGTTCCCCGGCTTTTTTGGGACCTGATGCTTCCGGGAACCGCAAACACCTCCCGGTTATACTCAGCTGCCAGCCTGGCAGTAATCAGTGATCCGCTTTTCCGGGCCGCTTCCACCACAATGGTGCCGCATGACAGCCCGGCAATAACACGATTTCTGACAGGAAAATTATACGGATATGGATCGGTGTCAAGCTTAAATTCTGATATGACAGCCCCGTGTTTCTGAATTTTATTAAATAACGCCCTGTTTTCTCTGGGATATATTTTTTTCAGCCCGGATCCCAGCACCGCAATGGTCTTTCCGGAGCTGTCCAGTGCCCCCAGGTGGGCAGCGGTATCAATGCCCCTGGCCATGCCGCTGACAATGCAAAAGCCCTTGTCAGCAAGGCTGCAGGCCAGGTGCCGGGCAGCGCCCTTGCCGTAGGAAGACGCCGCCCTGGAGCCCACAATGGCTATGCAGGGCACCTCTGGATACAACACTCCTTTATAGGTCAGAATCGGGGGCGGGTCTGGGATAGTTTTTAAAAGTTGCGGGAAAGCGGTATCCTGAATTGTGGCCACCCCGATTCCCAGATCCTGTATCTGGTTCAGTTCCATGCGGGCCGCATCCATATACCTGTTCTGGTTTTTAATGCCGGTGATGGTTTTTTGAGAAATACCGGGTATAGCAGCCAGGGTATCATGACCTGCGGCCAGCACCTGCTCCGGACTTCCAAATGCCTGGAGCAGGCGGTTGTAATGCTGATTTCCCACATGGGGGATTTCTCTTAATATGAACCAGGGCAGGTATCGGGCGACATTCGGTCCCATTTAAATCCAATGGATCAGCTGGTTTGAGCCGGATATTCCCAGGGGGTGTTGTCTGATAACCGCATCATTTTTTTTGTCCTTTGACAGATACGGCAAGCACAATGGGACTTGCCACAAATATGGATGAATAGGTGCCGATCAGAACGCCCACAATCATGGCAAAGGCAAAATTATGGATAATTTCTCCCCCGAGAAAAAACAGAGACAGCAGCACAATCAAGGTGGTAACAGATGTCAATATGGTTCTGGACAGGGTTTGATTGATACTTTTGTTGAAAATTTCAGGAAAAGCAACCTTGGCGGTTTCTCCTTTGATATTTTCCCGGATTCTGTCAAACACGATGATGGTGTCATTCAGAGAATACCCGATAATGGTCAGAAGGGCGGCAATGATAGGCAAAGAAAAATCCAGATTGAGAATACAAAAAATACCCACTGTGATGAATACATCATGGATCAGGGCGATCAGGGCACCCATGGCAAATTTAAGCCTGAGCCGCCAGAACAGAATCAATGAAACCACCAGTGCACCGGTAATCAAAATAGGCATGCTGACATTGAACACAGATAAAAAATAAACAGCTGCCATTAAAGCCCCGGCTGTCACGCCGGACAGTATCCATTTGAGTTCAAACCGTCCGGAAATATAGATGGTGATAAATAGCAGGGAGTAAAAAATCGCCAGCAATGCCTGTTTTTTAAGGTCATCCCCCACCTGGGGCCCAACCATTTCCATCCGACGGATTTCAGGGGTCAGCCCGGTTCCCTGCAAGATGGCTGAAGAAACCGACTGGGACAATCCTGATCCCACTGTGTCGATACTGGCGGTCCGGATCAAAAATTCGTGGGCCTGGGGTTCACCAAAATCCTGAACAGACAGGTCCTTGAAATTCAGGCCTGACAGACTGTCACGTAACTTGGCAGTGGATACATCCTGGGTAAATTTCACCTGAATCAAGGCACCGCCGGCAAAATCAATGCCATAGTTAGGCCCTTTGTTAACAATCAGCCCGGTGATACTGGCAATGATGAGTATGGCAGAAAAAACAAAAGCGATCTTGCGTTTTCCCAGAAAGTCTATATTGATATCAGACTTGATCAGTTGCATTATGACAATTCCTTTATATGCTCAATGTTGAAGCGGTTTTTTTCTGTAAAACAAGGTCAAACAGAGACCTGGACAGTATCAGGGCAGTGAACAGGCTGGCTACAATGCCTAGCGCCAGGGTCACGGCAAATCCCTTGACAGGGCCGGTGCCGAATTGAAACAGCACAATGGCGGCGATCAGCGTGGTGACATTGGCATCCAGAATGGTCAGTGCGGCCCGGTCAAAACCGGCATTCACCGCGGCAAGCGGGGTTTTGCCCCACCTGAGTTCCTCTCTTATCCGTTCAAAAATGAGTACATTGGCATCCACAGCCATACCGATGGTCAGAATAATCCCGGCGATTCCCGGCAGGGTCAGGGTGGCCTGAAACGCGGCCAGCCCCCCCCCGATGAGAATGATATTGATGAGCAGAGCCAGGTTGGCGATCAGGCCGGCCCCCTTAAAATATATAACCATGAAGATGAGAATCAGTACACCGCCCACCAGCATGGATATCATTCCCGTGCGGATGGAATCTGCACCCAGTGTCGGCCCCACGGTCCTTTCTTCAATAATATTGACCGGTGCGGGCAGGGAACCGGCCCGCAGGGCGATGGCCAGGTCTTTGGCCTCATTCATGGTGAAGTTTCCGGTGATCACGGCTTTGCCTCCGGCAATGCGGTCCTGGATGACCGGGGCTGAATACACGGTATTATCCAGAACGATGGCCAGGCGCTTTTTGATATTTTCACCGGTTATCCGGTCAAATATATGTGCCCCTTTCCGGTTGAACTCAATACCCACCTGGGGTTGTTGAAACTGGTCAAATTCTACCCGGGCATCCACCAGAAGACTGCCGTCCAGCAGCACCTGTTTTTTGATGACATGGGGGATTTTTGTGGTATTTCCGGTGGCAGGATCGGTTCTGTTTTCATATAAAATCTCACTTCCCACAGGTACGCTCCCTTTAAGGGCCGCATCAATACCCGCATTTTCATCCACAAGCTGAAATGTCAGCTGGGCGGTTTTCCCAATCAGGTCCTTGGCCCTGTCCGGGTCATTGATACCCGGCAGTTGAATCAATATCCGTTTATCTCCCTGGATCCGAATATCGGGTTCACTGACACCAAATTCATCAATCCGGTTGCGTATGGTTTCAAGGGCCTGTTCAGTGGCCATTTTCATTATCATATCGGTTTCATCATCCGGCAGTTTCAGATGAAAGCCAATAAAATCGCCTTTTTCAGAGGATGCTGCCACACTGATGTTTGAAAAATCTTTGGAAACAATTTCTTTAAAGGCTTTTTCAGCATCCTGATCCGGCAGTCTGGCCAGAATGGTATTGTTTTCCTGGCGGGTGATGCCCAGGTGTGTGATGCCTGCTTTTCGCAGCTCTTTTTTCAATTCATCAGCAGTCCGTTCCAGCTCAGCCTCAACCGCCTTGATATTCTGAACTTCCAGCACCAGGTGCATGCCGCCCTGTAAATCAAGCCCCAGATTGATCTTTTTATGGGGCCAGGTGTTGGTGAACGTAGGCAGCAGGCATACAACGGCAGTTATAATAACGCCCAGGATCAACACGCGCTTAACGCTAAATAGTTTCAATCTTCAACACTCCTGCACAATAAATTAGTTCTTTTTTTCAGGTTTGACTTCTGTTTCATTGTCTGATATCAGGGCAGCCACATTACCGCGGGACAGCTTGATTTTGACTTTTTCGGCAATTTCAAGGCCGATGGTGTTGTCGTCTATGGAAACAATGGTGCCGTAAAGCCCCCCGGAGGTAATGATCCGGTTCCCTTTTTTCAGGTTTCCAATCATCTCTCTGTGTTCTTTTGCTTTTTTCTGCTGGGGCCGGATCAGAAGAAAATAAAAAATGGCAAATAAAATAATGATGGGCAGGAAACCTGCCAGTCCGCCAGCTGCCTGTCCTTGGTTGGCACCCATTGCAAATGCTGTACTAATCAAAATTTGGTCCTCCTTAAATAAAAGATGTAAAAATTAAAATATAGTATAAAAAAATGTTATGTCTTATGGGCTGGAATCCAGATTGTCCTGCCGTCAAACCGAAGCTGGTTGATCTTTTCAAAACTGATCTCTGCAAGCAGTGAAAACACCTCGCTCATATTGTATATGACAATTTTACTCAACGGTTGTATCAAATCAATATCTGTCACAATTTTTTCATCCACCATGTTATAAATGATCACCATGATCTCAGAAAATTTTAAAATTTTGCCCACACCCGATGAATGCCCGGTTTCAATCGGCTCGTCCGCTTTCATGGCCACATGGATTCCTTTTGATGCATAATACTCTTTAAGTATGTTGAAATGGATATTCCAGATATTGTCTCCGGGCTGGACCACATAAATTCCATATTTTTCAATACGTTCGGGAACTGCTTCACCAGTTTGGCTGATGCGGGTTTTAAAAATTTTTTGTTTTCTGGTATATGCTTTTTCCAGTATCTCTCTCATGGATACTTTCTTGTCACCCACGGTAAATGATTCATCTGACCGCACAATCATGTCCAGACTTTTTTTGATGCCCAGGGCCTGCAACCGTTTTTCCATCATCTGATCCAGGGCAGAGCCTGTGTTTAACTCCTTATATTCAATGGCCGGCATCCTCTGGATCTGTTTTTCCACCACCCCGGGTCTGACGGACCCAAATGATGGTGAAGAAATTTCAACCGTGGCTGCTTCACTTTGCAAAGACACATCTTTATTCTGGTCAGATGCCACGTCACCGTGCATAGACAAGGCTTTGTTCTGCTCAGGTGCTGTTTTGTTGTACACCTGCACAACTTTATTGTGTGCAGGTGCAGCTTGATTTTGCACGGGCAGATCATTATTTTGTACAGGTGCCGTATCTTTATGAACAGGGGCAGGCACGGTCTGGTTTGTATCAGCATCTAAAAACATATATGCAACAATCAGGGCAATGAAGACAAAGACCATGCTGGTGGCGATCAGTCTTTTTTTTCGAAAAGCCCTGCGTAAATCCATGATTTATCCTCAAATTCATTTCGGGGTTGTTTTAGATACACAAAACACACACAGATGTCAAGAACGGGGTAATTGTGTGTTATTGGGAGCTGCTGGTAATCCGGCTCTGGCCCGAGACCAGCTCCGGATCGATCTCAATGGTGATGCTGACCTCTCTTTTATTTTCAATATCAATGAGTTCTTCCCGTTTTTTGTTGAGCATATAGTACGCA
>JAIPDY010000009.1 GCA_021737445.1 Desulfotignum sp. | reverse complement strand
AACAGATGTTTCACTTCCACCATGGTGCCGGCCGGAGCCCCGGTATCTGATACCTGCAAAAGTTTTCCGCCGGCCATTTCCACCTGAGTGGCAACAGCTGCATTACAGGGCCTTGTCACCAGGCAGAACCGGGATACAGAGGCAATGGATGGCAGGGCCTCTCCCCGGAACCCGAAAGTGGCAATGGCAAACAGATCATCCTTATTGAAAATTTTGCTGGTGGCATACCGCTCAATGGCCAGCAGTGCCTGGTCCCGGGTCAGTCCTGCGCCGTCATCAGACACCCGGATCAGGGATTTACCCCCTTTTTCGATCTCAATGGTGATGCGGCCGGCCCTGGCGTCAATGCTGTTTTCCACCAGTTCCTTGACCACGGATGCCGGCCGCTGTACCACCTCTCCGGCTGCAATCTGATTGGAAAGGATCTCAGGCAGAATGCGGATCACTGCCCGATTTCCTGTTTCACAAACCGGAGCAGAAATTCAGAGTCTTTCGGGCTCAGGTCAAACTGCAAGGCGGCTGCATCCGCCAATTTTTCCACCGGAGCTTCCGGGAGGTTTTTTTTCTGATCACTGACCCACTGGATCGCTTTTTTCAAAGATTCCCCCTGGGGTTGTATATTGCTCATGGGCTTCTCCTTATCTGTTACACTATCTTAAAGCGCCGGGAACCGCCGGTCAAGTACCAGGGATTTTTCCAATCCGTATCCGGCCCGTATCAGAGACAGTTCATCAAACCGGTTTGCCATCATCTGGATACCGATGGGAAGGCCTTTTGCCGAAAACCCGCCTGGAACAGACAAGCCGGGCACTCCGGCCATGTTTGCGGATAATGTAAAAATGTCGGTGAGATACATGGTCAAGGGATCATGGGTTTTTTCTCCGATGCAAAACGCCGGGGTGGGTGCCACGGGAGACAGCAGGATATCACAGGTCTCAAATGCTTTTGAGAAATCCTCCATGATCAGTGCTCTTACCTGGGATGCTTTTGCGTAATACGCATCATAATATCCGGCAGACAGGGCATAGGTGCCGATAATGATCCGGCGCTGGACCTCAGATCCGAATCCTTTGGATTTTGTCTGCTTGTACATGTCCATCAAATCATGGGCTTCTTTGGCCCTGAAACCATATCTGACCCCGTCAAACCGGGCCAGGTTGGAGCTGGCTTCGCACGGGGCAATAACATAATAGGCAGCCACCACATAGGGTGTATGGGGCAAAGAGGCCTCCACAATTTCTGCCCCGAGATCTTTGAGCACCTTTGCCGCGTTCTCAAACACTGTGAGTACATCCGGATCAATGCCTTCCATGCCAAGATACTCTTTTGGGATCCCCACGGTCATTCCCTTAAGGCCCTCTTTGTCAAAGGCGGCAAGACCTGCGGTAAAATCGGGCACCTCCTGAGAGGCGCAGGTGGAATCTTTGGGGTCATGCCCGGCAATCAGGTTCAGCACCAGGGCTGCATCCTCCACGGTGCGGGCAATGGGCCCGATCTGGTCCAGAGAAGAGGCATAAGACACCAGCCCGAACCGGGATACCCGGCCGTAGGTGGGCTTGAGCCCCACAACACCGCAATGGGAGGCTGGCTGGCGGATGGAGCCGCCCGTGTCGGTTCCCAGGGCAGCACAGCAGAACTGTGCTGCCACGGCAGCAGCAGAACCTCCGCTGGATCCTCCCGGCACATAATCGGTATGCCAGGGATTTTTGGTGGGAAAATAAGCGGAATTTTCCGTGGATGATCCCATGGCAAATTCATCCAGATTGGTCTTGCCGATAATGACCCCATGGGCCGCCTTGAGCTTTGCCACCACAGAGGCATCATACCGGGGAACAAAATTATCCAAAATTTTTGAACCGCATGTGGTTCTCATTCCCCTGGTACACAAAAGATCCTTCAGGGCCATCGGGATGCCTGTAAGAACCGTTTGATTTTCTGATGCAATCTGCTTGTCAGCGACCCGGGCCTGGGCCATGGCATCTGATTTGTCCACGGAAATAAAACAGTTGAAAGTCTTATCATGGGTATCAATACGTTCCAGAAATGCCCGGGTAAGTTCCCGGGAGGATATTTTCTTTTTCCCCAGCAGCCGGGAAGCTTCTGCCAGGGTCAATTCGTGTAGATCCATTGGTTGTTTCCTTCATGTAAGCTGCCCGGTTATGTAACCACCCGGGGTACCAGATAATAATCCGCATCTTTTTGGGGTGCATTGGCCAGGGTTACGTCAGGTCCTGGTGCGGGATGCGGCACATCCTCTCTGAGAACATTGTGCATGAAAGCTGCCCCGGATGCCGGCTTCACCCCGGTTACATCCACATGGGCCAGTTTGTCCATGTAATCTAAAATACTGCTCAACTGCTCACAAATCGATTGTTTGCTCTGGTCGTCAATTTCAAGACGCGCCAGATGGGCGATATTTTCAACTTCCTGTTCTGAAATTTTCATATTTATTCCTTTTTAATAATCATGCCGCTGATACCGGCCTGGTTTAATTTTTCAAGGTATTGGCCGGCTGCATCCCTGGTGTCAAATCCCCCCACACGCACCCGGTACCAGGTGATCCCGTCAATTTTTTTGCTTGTGCGGGTGGCGGTAAACCCTTTTGCATCAAGTAAAGCCATTTGTGTAACAGCATCTTTAAAAGATTTAAAGGCAGCTACCTGAATGGTATATGCGGCATGCGCGTCTGATTTTTCCTTTACCGCTGCTGCCGGCTCTTTTAATTGGCCTTTATCCTTGTCTTTGGCCACGGCAGCATCATCTGTGGCGGTTTTTTTATTGAAAGTCGCTGCTTTTTTACTGGTTTTAACCGGTAAAGACTCGGTTAAAACTGCCGGATCCAGCACATCTGTACCCGATTTTTCCCGGGTGTTCAAATCCGGATTTCCCCCGGTGTGATCAGCCACAGCAGGTTTTTGTGGTTCCGGTATTTTCATGTCTTCCAATTTAACAGGATCATTGAGTGCATCATAATAGTAAAGTGCAATTTTATCATCCTGATCTTTTGTAATTTGCGGGCCTTTAAATTCCAGGACCATATCATGGAGCCGTTCCTGAAACCCCCGGGTTTCAAAAGTCACCGGAGAGGTTCCCCGGCCCACCATGATCCCCAGCAAAAACATCCAGGCACCAATGAAGATATAAATGATATATTTCAGGGCACCTTTAAAGGACATGGTCACATTCTCTCAGGTGCAGACACCCCTAAAAGCGAAAGCCCGTTGCGGATCACTTTCTTCACCGCCAGGGCCAGACTGAGTCTTGCCAGGGATAATGATCTATCCTGGATGATCACCTTGTGCCGGTTATAATAGGCATGAAACGCAGATGCCAGGGACATCAGATAGGTGAATATCACATGGGGATGACAGGTCTCTGCACTTTTTTCCACCTGCCCGGGAAATCCTGCCAGGATCTTGATCAGATTGATCTCTTCTGCCTGTACAAGAAGTGACAGATTTGTGCCCCGGGTAAAATCGATATCTGTCACCAGGTTCTGATCTTGGGCCTTTGACAGAATGCCGGCAATCCTTGCATGAACGTACTGGACATAATACACGGGATTGTCGCTGTTTTTCTGTTTGGCCACCTCCAGGTCAAAATCCAGGCCGGAATCATAACTGCGGCTTAAAAACATGAATCTTGCCGCATCTTTTCCCACCTCATCCACAATATCTTTCAGGGTGACAAATTCTCCGGCCCGGGTGGACATCTGAACCGGTTTTCCGCCCCGGAGCAAATTCACCAGCTGCACCAGAATCACCTGGAACTGTTCATTTTTTTTGCCCAGCGCCATGATGGATGCCGCCATCCGGTTGATGTATCCGTGGTGATCCGCCCCCCAGACATCAATAACGCGGTGGAATCCGCGTTCATATTTTTCCTGGTGATAGGCGATGTCCGAGGCAAAATAGGTTGTCAATCCGTTGGTTCTCACCACCACCCGGTCTTTCTCATCGCCGAAATCCTGTGTTCTGAACCACAGGGCTCCCTCTTTTTCATATACCAGGTCCCGGGTCTTCAGATCTGTGATGGTTTTTTCAAGCCTGCCTGAGTCATACAGGCTCTGCTCACTGAACCACTGATCAAACACCACGCCAAAGTCTTCCAGGTCGGTGCGGATCTGTTTGAGTATCTGACTGGCAGCATATCCGGCACATACCGGAATGGCCAGGTCATCTTTCTGATCGGCAAAATCCGGACCTTCCTGTTCCATGACCTGGCGGGCCAGGTCATGGATATAATCTCCCTTATAACAGTCATCTGGAAACTCTACAAGACGGCCGGCCAGTTCCTGAAGCCGGAACCAGACCGATCTCCCCAGGGTTTTTATCTGCCGGCCCGAATCATTGATATAATATTCCTTGGATACCCTGAACCCGGCAAATGCCAGAATATTGCCCACGGCATCTCCCACGGCAGCCCCCCGGCCATGGCCCACATGCAGAGGACCGGTGGGATTGGCACTGACAAATTCCACCTGGATTTTTTCCCCTTTACCGGCATCAGAGGCCCCATACCGGTCATCTGCCTCAAGAATCCGGTCCACCACCGGGTGCCAGGCACCAGGCCGCAAAAAAAAATTAATAAATCCGGGCCCGGCAATTTCAATTTTTTCAATAAAATCCTTCTGATCCATGTTTGAAACAAGTATCTGGGCAATTTTTTTCGGGGCAATTTTCTGAACAGCGGCTGACACCATGGCAATGTTGGTGGACAGATCTCCCTGGGACTGATGTCTGGGTTCTTCGATTTCCATATCCGGTATCTGGCCGGAGGGCAGCATGCCTGTCTCAAAAGATTTTCGGGCAGCGTCAAGAACAATCTGTTTTATGATATGTTTCATAGGATCCGGTTTTTCATATGTATGTTAATTTTCGTGTTCAGATGTATCTTCAGGGGTGAATCTGGGGGTGTCATCTTCATCATCGATCTCCTTTATCTCATCCTCCTTGGAATCACCATCTTCATCCAGGAGTGCATCCAGTTCGACATCTTCATCTTCAAGCTGGAACTCCTCCTCATCAGGCAGGGTTTCAGAATCGTGAAACTCGACCACTGCCTTGTCAATGGCATCATCTTTGAAAAACTCACGGGTTTCTTCATGGAGTTTGACACACAGATCCCGGGTGGGAAAGAATGTCCTGCGCCGAAGCATCCTGGTAAAGGTCTCCAACCCCTCCAGGGCCGCTGCAGTTATCTGCGCAAGATCATATTTTTCTTCATGCAGGGGCATCATCACGCCGGGGTCCACTTCACTGGATTCAAGGATGGTTAATGTGCCGTCTTTGACATTTTTTTCAAAACGAATTTTTTGCTTCATCTATGGGTCTCCTGTAATTTTTATTGGCCTGAAACTTTTTAATATAGCGCAACCATTGCTGGTGTCAATAACAAGATGAACTTCGGAAAATACAAGTTAAGTATTGACCTGTTTTACACAAGATGATATAAGCGGGTGTTTAAATTCAAGAAGGAGGAGTGGCCGAGCGGCTGAAGGCGGCGGTCTTGAAAACCGTTAAGTGTAAAAGCTTCGTGGGTTCGAATCCTACCTCCTCCGCCACGCAGTTTTTGCGGAGAAATGGCCGAGTGGCTGAAGGCGCTCGCCTGCTAAGCGAGTATGGGGGTAACACTCCATCGAGAGTTCGAATCTCTCTTTCTCCGCCACTATCAATTAAATTCTTCGGTAAACTCCTGTATAATGGGTTTAATCCGCCTGAGCCGGTCCATATGGGCAATATGGATAATAGCATCCCCCTGGTGCACCAGCGGCAGGTTCAGCCGTCCGATAACCATGCCGGAAACAGGAGAAATGATCTGCATGTCATGGCCGCCAAAGGGATCCACAATAGAGCCGATCCTTGTGTTTTTGGTCACTTTTCCCCCTAATGGAGATTCCATGTGCACAATACCGGAGACCGGTGCCCGGACCCAGGAGGTGGCATCGGTTATCAATGTATCATTTTCAAACTTTTTCCGGCGGTCTGATACAAGCATGCCGATGGTTTCCATTATGCTTAAAATACCCCGAACCCCTGCCCGGACACCGACTTCATCAAAGCGAAGGGCTTCCCCTGCTTCATATAAAAGCATGCACACTCCCTGATTTGCGGCGGACCGGCGCAAAGACCCTTCTTTTGCAGGGGAGTTGATCACCACCGGAACCTGAAACTTTCTGGCCAAATTCAATATCACCGGATCCGCGATATCAGCCCGGATCTGAGGCAGATTGGCCCGGTGGTTGGAGCCGGCATGAAGATCAATGCCAAAACCGCTTTTGTTTACAATCTCATGCATGAAAATATGGGCCAGCTGTGATGTCAGGGACCCGGTGTCAGATCCGGGGAAAAACCGGTTCAGATCTCTTCTGTCAGGGGAGTAGCGTGAATGCTGAATAAAGGCATAAACATTGACAACCGGAACCGTTATCAAAGTACCCCGCAGGTTCTTGAGTTTTTTGCGCTTGATCAGGCGGTGGATGATTTCAGTACCGATGATTTCATCACCATGTATGGCACCGCAGATAAACAGCCTGGGACCCGGTTTACGGCCGTGGATAACATGGACCGGCATGTCCATGGCTGAATGGTTGTACAAAGGGGCCACCGGGATCTGTATATCGGTCTGGGTGCCGGGCTGTATCTGTATTCCGGCGATGGTCAACGGCTGCTGCATATCACCCCCTGCCGGATGTGGCGGTTTTTCCGGGGGCGGCATTTTTTTCAATAAACGCGATCACCTGATCTGCCACATCAATGCCTGTAATGGTTTCAATACCCCGCAGGCTCGGGGATGAATTGACCTCCATCACCACAGGCCCGTGGTTGGACCTGAGCATATCAACCCCGGCGGCACGCAATCCCATGGTTTTTGCCGCACGCACTGCTGTGGAACGCTCTTCAGGGGTAATGCGTATTTTTTTCGCCTGTCCGCCCCGGTGCAGGTTGGACCGAAATTCCCCTTCCGGTCCCTGGCGCAGCATGGCTGCCACCACTTTGGAACCGATGACCCAGCACCGAATGTCAGCACCCTTTGATTCCTCTATGAATTCCTGGACCAGGATATTGGCTTTCAGGCTCCTGAAGGCCTGGATGACACTCTGGGCCGCTTTTCTTGTCTCAGCCAGCACAACCCCCACCCCCTGGGTTCCCTCGATCATCTTCACCACCAGAGGGGCGCCCCCCACCATGGAGATCAGGTCATCGGTGAACTGGGTGCTGTGGGAAAAGCCTGTGACCGGCAGCCCGATACCTTTGCGGGCCAGAAGCTGCAGGCTCCGCAGTTTATCTCTGGAGCGGCTGATGGCAACCGATTCATTCAGGCAGTAAACCCCCATCATTTCAAACTGCCGGACTACGGCAGTACCGTAAAAGGTGATGGATGCACCGATCCGGGGAATTACCGCATCAAACCCTTCCAGTTTTTCTCCCTTGTACAGGATGGCGGGATTATGGGATGTGATATCCATATAGCACCGCAAAGGGTTTATGACCCACATGTCATGGCCCCGCTTTTTGCCTGCCAAAAAAAAACGGTTTGTAGAATACAGTTCTGCTTTTCTTGAAAGAATACCGATTTTCATACATCTCCTTTTTTTGTTTTTGCAGCATATGTTTTTGACAGTTTGCGGCCTGCTGCATAGGATCTGCCAGGATCAACAAGAACCTTGTTTTCCAAAGCGGTTCTGCCCAGCAGCATCCTGAACATCATGGCATCCCGGTTGGTGAGTGTTATCTGAATCAGCCAGTGCATATTTCCCAGTACCACGGATGATGCAATGACGTACCGCATTTCAGAATGCCCGCCAGAATCTTTGACCCGGCGGCGGTCCACCACCGGGGCTTCACAGAACAGGGCAATGTCACGCCTTTTTTGCAGAGGATGGATCCCGAATCTGACCATGGGCCGGCTGTCTTGTGTAAATGTCTCAAGAGAAAAAGTGTGCAAAGCCGAGGTCCTGGCACCGGTATCTATTTTGGCCTTTATGGCTGGAATCCCCAGATCAGGCAAAGACAGCCATTCTTTCCACCCGATTATCGCCTGCGGGTCAGTCCCGGGTCCTGTTTTTTTCTTCATACCGGTTTCAGCAGGGAATATACCGGCATGGGATCGTTGATGCCTTTCAACTGCAATTTTCCCCTGTCATACACCGGCCACAGCCCTGCAATGAGATCCTTTGTGGCCTGGTTCACCAGGATATCTCCGCCTGCTGCATAATCAGACAACCGGGAAGCAATATTGGTCACAGGCCCGGATGCGGTGAATGTCATGCGGGTATCCAGTGCCCCCTTGAACCTTGTCATGCCCACCAGGGCGGTTCCGGAACTGATACCCATGTTCACCTCTAAGGGGGCCACGCCTGAAAAAAGATTTTCTCTGGAAATGGACCGGTTCACCGACCGGCTCCTGGCAGCGATTTCAAAGGCGGCTTTCACCGCGTTCATGGCATTGGTTTTGGGATCATGGTCCTTGAAGATAATCATGAACGCATCCCCGCTGGTTTCGTTTATCTCTCCATGGGACCGGTGAATAGGGTCCACAAAACTGGAAAACACCTTTTCAATGATGGCGTTCACCTCCTCTTCAGACCGGGTGGCACTCAGGGCGGTATAGCCTTCCAGATCCAGAAACAGCACGCTCACCTGTTTTTGTTCTTTTTCTCTGGTCAAAAGATCCGGGTTCCTGTCCGCCATCTGGCGCACCGATCCAGGCACAAAGGCAGACAGGTTTGCCAGGGTCTGGCTGATGCGGATCTTCTCTCTGGTCATTTCCCACTGCCTTTTGGCATTTATTATGATGGTGCCCAAAATGTTGGCAAAATCCCGGATCAGATAAAAATCCCTGCGGGTATACCGGGTCAAAGGCTGGATCACCACACTGATAATGGCCAGGACCCGGTCTTCCACAAATACAGGCATGGCATATTCCGGGCCCACCGCCACCTGTGTGCCGTCCGGCCGGATAACCGGCTCACTTGTGGACACCACCACTGCTTTTTTTTTGCGGACAGCCCTTTGCACCGCAGGCCGGTCCCGCTTGCAGGACTGACAGCTCACAGGCCGCTCATACAACGCGCATTGCAGCGGGCTTGTATATTGTTTTGCATCCGGGTCCAAGAGCAACACGCACACCTCCATGGCACTGGGAATAAGTTTGCGCAGATCTTCTCTCACGGTCTCAATGATGTCACTGACCTCCATGAGCGGGGCGATTTTCTTGATCATCTCCTGCTGAACATGGAAGCGCTCCTTATAATAATGATCCATTTTTTTGCCTTTTTCTGCGATTTATTCCCCAGTGGCCGCCATTGGATACACGTTGGCTTAAAAATGCCAGGTCACAGTGCCCATCCAGATATCAATACCGTCATTGGGTGATTTAATGGATGCGTTGGAATAATGCATATACCCCAGTTTGAGATCAATCTGGTTGATTATGACACCCAAGCTGATACGGTCTTCAAACTGAAAACTGGTGGACAGGTTTCTGCCGTCTATTTTGTAGTCATCAATATAAGCTGCACCGATACCGCCTTCCACATATGGCGTAACCGCGCTGCTGCCTGTATTGAAGTAATAGGCAAATACCGGAGAAAAGGCTGCACCATGAATTTGTTTTCCTGATTTTTCCCACCGGTTGTAGGACAGTTCAAAATATCCGGACAAACTTCCCATATGGGTCTCAAACCATTGGGTGGAAAACTTTTTTTGTACCCCCAGCCGAAAAATATCTATGTTGTCACGGCTTTGTCCATACCCTGCAAAAAAGCCGTAGCCCGAAGAATCCGCCACTGCCGTACCACAGACACACAAGGCACTGAAAACAACAATCATGTATACTGTCCAAAATCCTGATTTTCTCATCCTTTTCCCCTTAAGTGCAAGTAAATTTTTTTAATTCACATCCATAAACCCGGGCCTGCTGACAACAACATTTAAATTAGAAAGCTATTATTTTTTTTAACGGTACCACAAAAACCAGGTCTGTGAACAGCCCAAATTTAAAAAAAAGAAACCATTGAAAAAGGGGTTTAAACAGGCCTGACCTGTTGGAGACCGATTTTGTTTTCAACAGTAAAGCCGCTGTTTTACCCTTGACATAAAAATTGAGGGAGTTTATATCCTTCTAACGATTAGAGCAGGCAGTATTGTTGAACAAACCCCAAATTTACCAAAAAATATATGACCATAAAACAATGCCTTAAAGACAACCACAACCGGTTGTTAAAACAATGGTTCCAGGCAACCATTAACACCTACCCGGCCCAGAGCGCAAAGATTCTGGGCAAAGATGTGGACCGGTTTGACAACCCTGTGGGCGCTGTCACCAGGGAAACCCTGGAAGATATCTTACATCTTCTGGCATCAGATTATACCGCAGATACCCTGGAAAAGGCCCTGGACCCTGTCATCCGTATCAGGGCGGTCCAGGCTTTTTCAGCAGCCGAGGCGGTCAGCTTTATTTTTGCTTTGAAAGATGTTGGTGAAACTATAATGGATTCAGCTTTTGCCAGAGAATTTGACCGTATGGTGGACCAGGTCGTTCTGGCCGGATTCAACCGGCTGATGAAATGCAGAGAAGATATATTCCTTTTAAAGGCTACAGAAAGCAAACGGCGCATTCATGCAGCCTTTGAAAGGGCAGGTTTGGTACAGGAGCTAAAGGAGGAAGACCTGCTTGGCTCAAAAAAATCTTAACATGCCTGACAAAATTTAGGTTTGTCAGGCATACAATCTATGAGGTGGTTATAACATGACACAAAAGTACTTGATCCCCCTGGCAGCAGTTTTTCTGCTATTTCTCGTGGCATACACAGGGGCGGGAGCAGGACTTGGGTGGTTCTTCGGGATTGTCTTTCCCTATCTGGCAGTGCTTGCCTTTCTGGTCGGCTTTGTCGTGAAAGTGACGGGATGGGCAGCATCTGCTGTTCCCTTCAGAATCCCCACAACCTGCGGACAGCAAAAGTCACTTCCCTGGATTAAACAAAACTGCATTGACAACCCTGACACGTCATCTGGTGTGATTTTGCGGATGCTGCTGGAAATATTCACCTTCCGGTCTCTTTTCCGCAACACAAAGGCAGCATTCAACCGCAACGCATCCAACCGGATCACCTATTCATGGGAAATTTTTCTGTGGGTGGGGGCACTGGCATTCCATTACGCTTTTTTGGTGGTGATACTGCGGCATTTCCGGTTTTTCACCGCCCCGGTGCCTTCCTGTATCCAGTTTTTAGAAGCCCTGGACGGTATTGTGCAGGTGGGCCTGCCCGGGTTGTTTTTGTCCGGCGTGGTCCTGCCGGCAGCTGCCCTGTTTCTTCTGGCACGCCGGCTGTTTGATGCCAAGGTGAGATATGTGTCCCAGGCTGCGGATTTTTTTCCTTTGTTTCTGATCCTGGGCATTGCAGCCACCGGCATCTCCATGCGGTATTTCACCAAAGTGGATATTGTGGGTATCAAGGAGATGACCATGGGACTGGTTACCTTCAGCCCGGTCATTCCCGACGGAATAGGCGGACTGTTCTACGGCCACCTGTTTCTGGTCAGTATTCTTTTTGCCTATTTTCCGGCCAGCAAACTCATGCACCTGGGGGGGGTATTTTTAAGTCCCACACGGAACATGGCCAACAACACCCGGGCCAAACGGCATGTAAACCCCTGGAATTATGATGTGCCTATCCATACCTACCAGGATTATGAAGATCACTTCAGAGACAAAATGATTGAAGCTGGGCTGCCAGTGGAAAAAAAGGAGTAATCAATGGCCGACGAACTTACACCAGATGAACTACTGGATAAAATAGACTATGGTGCACCATCCGGGGACTGGATGGATACCACCAAATCCGTTCAGATCCGGCCCGGCATGTACTGCTACGCTGCCAAGGCTGAAAGTGTTGAAACATTAGGGCTGCCCAATGCCAGACCCTGGAACCCCATTGAAGAGGACTGGAAACTGCCCGACAACTGGCAGCAGATCCTCCATGAGGGAATCAAGGAACGCTTAGAGCGCTTTCGAACATTCAAAATCTTCATGGATGTGTGTGTGCGCTGCGGTGCCTGTGCAGATAAATGCCATTTCTTTTTAGGCACAGGCGATCCCAAAAACATGCCGGTGCTCCGGGCCGAACTGCTCAGATCGGTTTACAGAAACGATTTTACAACAGCCGGCAAAATTTTGCAGAAAATCCCAGGTGGCCAGCGCTTAGCAGGGGCACGTCCTTTGACCATAGATGTGCTCAAGGAGATGTGGTACTATTTTTTCCAGTGCACAGAATGCCGCAGATGCTCCGTGTTCTGCCCCTACGGCATTGACACGGCGGAAATCACCATCATGGCAAGGGAGCTGTTCAACCTTATCGGGCTGAACATCGACTGGATCGCCACCCCGGTCTCCAACTGCTACCAGACCGGTAACCACTTAGGGATTCAGCCCCATGCCTTTAAAGACATGCTGGAATTTTTTGTGGAGGACTTAGAAGATATCACCGGTGTGGACTGTACACCCAATTTCCAGAAAAAAGGGGCGGACATTTTGTTCATCACCCCGTCAGGCGATGTGTTTGCCGATCCCGGCACCTATACCTGCCAGGGATATCTGATCCTGTTCAAATATCTGAAAGACAAATACGGCCTGGATGTGACCTGGTCCACCTACGCATCCGAAGGGGGTAACTTCGGGTTCTTCACCTCCCATGAAACCATGAAGCGCCTCAACGCCAAGATGTATGCCGAAGCAAAGCGCCTGGGGGTCAAATGGATCCTGGGCGGAGAGTGCGGTCACATGTGGCGGGTGATTCACCAGTACATGGACACCATGAACGGCCCTGCAGACTTTCTGGAAGTACCGGTGAACCCCATCACCGGCACCCGGTTTGACAATGCCGCTTCCACCAAGATGGTACACATCACCGAATTTACAGCAGACCTTATCAAACACGGCAAGCTGGAACTGGACAAAGGCAGAAATGCCAACCGGATCATGACTTTCCATGATTCCTGCAACACCTCCAGGGGCATGGGGCTGCTGGATGAACCCCGGTATGTGATTAAAAACGTGTGCGACAATTTCTATGAAATGCCGCCCAACACCATAAGGGAAAACACCTTCTGCTGCGGGTCCGGATCCGGTCTCAACGCCGGTGAGAACATGGAGCTGCGCATGGCAGGGGCTTTGCCCCGGGCCACCGCCTTGAAACATGTCCATGAAAAATACGGTGTCAACACCCTGGGCACCATCTGTGCCATCGACCGGGCTGCCTTGTCCACCTTATGTGAATACTGGGTGCCCGAGGTGGAGGTGGCAGGTATTCACGAACTGGTGGGCAACGCATTGATCCTGCCCGGTGAAAAAGAACGTACCGAAGACCTGAGAATGGAACCGCTGCCAGGTTGCGAAGAGGAGGAATAAAATGACGAAAAATATGATTATGGGCGGACTGGCTGTCTTTGTTCTGGCCGTGCTCTCACCCTTCTGGTTCAACATGGTGACCACCACCCAGGCGGCACCGGAACCGGAACTGCTGGGCCCTGCCAAACAGGCAAAAAAATGTGTCCTGGAAACATATGACATGCGGGCCAACCACATGTCCCTGCTGGATGAATGGCGGGATGCGGTGGTGCGTGATGCCGACCGGATCTATGTGGCTGCCAATGGCAATTTTTTTAACATGAGCCTGTCCACAGGAGAAAATTCCTGCCTGGGCTGTCATGCGGACAAGGCAAAATTCTGTGACTCCTGCCATACCTATACATCGGTGGATCCCTATTGCTGGGACTGTCACACAAACCCCAAGGAGATTGAATGATGGAAAAGAGCAGAAGATGTTTTCTGAAAGTTGCAGGCATTGCCGCCATCGGGTTGGGTGCTGCTCCGGCAATGAACTTTGCCGCATCTGATTCCCATGGTTCAGCCGCTGCCGAAAAAGCCAAAAGCCCTGATGCCCTCCATGCCGAGCGCTGGGGCATGGCAATTATTGTAAAAAAACTCAATGATAAAATCGCCAAACAGATTACCCATGCCTGTCATACCCAGCATAATGTGCCGGATTTTACCCATGAAGTGGATACACAGGCATTTCCCAATACCCGTGCAGTGAACCATAAACAGGAGATCAAATGGATCTGGAAGGAAAAATTTCATTATGCATTTCCGGACAAGGAAGATGAATTTTTGAATGAAAAATTTCATCACCTGCCGTTTATGGTCACCTGCAACCACTGCAAAAATGCCCCCTGTGTTCAGGCATGCCCCACCCAGGCTACGTTCAAGCGTGAAGACGGCATCGTGGTAATGGATTATCACCGCTGTATCGGGTGCAGGTTCTGCATGGCGGCCTGTCCTTACGGATCTCGAAGCTTTAATTTCAGGGATCCCCGGCCGTTTATCGCTGAGACAGACCCGGATTTTCCCACCCGGTCCAAAGGGGTGGTGGAAAAATGCAACCTGTGTGCCGAACGCCTGGCAAAAGGTGAACAGCCGCACTGTGTGGAAGCCTCTGAAGGTGCAATTGTGGTGGGAGACCTGGAAGATCCTGAGTCCGATGTCAGGAAGCTTCTCAAGGAACATTATTCAATCCGACGTAAACAGTCCCTGGGTACGGAACCCTCTGTTTACTATATCGTTTAAGAGAGGCGCATATGCTTGAAATAGCTGTCAAAGGAAATAGAAATTACTGGATGTGGATCATCTTTCTGCTGATCGTGATCGGGATCGGTAAAATTGCCTATCTGGATCAGTTCTTCAACGGCCTGATGATTACAGGCATGAGCCGTGATGTCTCCTGGGGATTTTATATTGCCAACTTCACCTTCCTGGTGGGGGTGGCAGCAGGCGGGGTCATGGTGGTTATTCCTTATTACCTGCATGATTATGAAAAATTTCACCGGATCACCATCCTGGGGGAATTTCTGGCAGTGGCCAGCCTGGTCATGTGCCTTTTGTTCATCATCGTGGACCTGGGCCAGCCGGTGCGCATGCTCAATGTGCTCCTCTACCCCTCCCCCAAATCGATGCTGTTTTATGACATGCTTGTTCTGAACGGATACCTGTTTTTGAACATCGTCATCGGCTGGAAAGTACTGGAGGCGGAACGGAACCAGGTCAAACCGCCGGCATGGACAAAACCTTTGATATATTTGTCCATCCCTTTTGCCATCGGCATCCACACGGTCACAGCATACCTGTACTGCGGCCTGCCCGGCAGGGGCTTCTGGCTCACCGCGATCCTGGCCCCCCGGTTTCTGGCATCAGCTTTTGCTGCAGGACCGGCGTTTCTGATCATTTTATGTTATATCATCAGAAAATTCACCAAATTCGATCCGGGCTGGGAAGCCATGCAGACCCTGTCCAAGATTGTCTGCTACGCCGTCATCGCCAATCTGTTCTTCTTTTTGTGCGAGGTGTTTGTGGTGTATTATTCCGGTATCCCCGGACATAAGACCCATCTGCAGTACCTTTTGTTCGGATACCACGGATACAATGCCCTGGTGCCCTGGATGTGGAGCGGGTTTATTTTAATGGCGGTTGGTGCGGTTTTTCTGGTCATTCCAAAACTGCGCACCAATTACATCCTTTTGCCTGTGGCCTGTGCCATGGTTTTTATCGGCGCATGGATCGACAAGGGCTTAGGCATGATCTCCGGTGGTTTTGTGCCCTCTCCGCTGCACCATGTGACAGAATACGCCCCCACAGGCCAGGAGATTGTTATCACCCTGGGCGTTTATGCCACTGGATTTCTGGTACTCACCATCTTGTACAAGCTGGCCACCCAGGTCAAAGAAGAGGTGGGCGGCTGATGCGCTGATTCCATGATATCCTGCATCCCATGACCGCAGGATGTTGACAACAGGGGGGTGACATACGGCACCCCCCTGTTTTTTTATGTGTGTGCAAAAAAACAAAAACAAATATGAAACCCTTCAAGATGCCATATGGGAAACACCATGAGATCCCGCTGGAAACCCTGAAAAACCGTTTTCTGGCTGCAATTTACCAGCAGGATGCCCAAAAAGCACGCACAGCCTTTCTTATGATTCTGGATGCAGCGCAACAGAGCCTGCCGGAACCCGAAGAAACCCGGGAAAAGCTGCTGCGGCAAATACAGACCGCCTTTCTGCGCTTCAAACATTTTTTGCTCTCACCCCAGGTTGGTCTTACAACGCCCTTTCAGGCGTTGAAAACCCTGCTGGCAGATGTTGTAAAATTCCGGTGCCATGCGGTGTACCATGTATCTTATACAGACTGGCAGGCCCGTGCAGACCTGATGCCCTGGCAGATGGATCTGTTGTTTAAAAATGCCATTACCGTGCAGCTCACCTCCGGATGCTCCCATTTCTGCCGGCGGTGCAATGAATGGGCACTGCCCGGCATCAGAAGCCATTTTTCACACGATGCCGCCGCACAGATCATAGAACAGCTTCTGTTGCAGCGCAACACAGATCCCGCCCTGTACGGTGCATCAGACCCCCTGGACTGGCAGGATGGTGCCCATACCCTGGCAGATCTTCTGGCACCCGTGGAAAGCGCTGCCTGCTTCAGTCTTTTGACCAAGGTGCCAAGGGCCGGACAGAAAGTATTGCAAACATTGGTCCACCGGAATATCGCCCTGTCCGTGAGTGTGACAGATGCAAACCGGGACCGCATCACTGCCCTGGAAAAGCAAACCGGCATAAAACTTTCCAAGCAGCACGATTCAGATGACCTGCTCATACCGGCAGGACTGGATGAGGATTTTACCACGGTGAAATCCTCCATCACCGATGCCTATGGTACGGAGATTACCCCTGAGGGAGCCTTTATCATCATCCCGACCTTTACCTGTGCCCTGCATCCCATGGGCCACAAAAAACTGCCGGTCACCCGGAAAACAATGGCTTTCCCGGTAAAAAAAATCGGGCGTCAGGCCCTGCTGAAAGACTATTTCAAACCCCTGGAAGTGGTGGGGGAAACAAACACACCCTTTCACCTGTCCGGGCTGCTGGATGTCCAGGTGGAAACCTTGCTGCTGGACAACGGTTCCATGGACCTGTCCCCTCCGGGCATGCGCAATCTTAAGGAATATTTCACCATCTTTCAGGAATCTGCAAGGGTGCAGCGAAAGCAGATAACCCGGTCAATTGTTCAGAGGCTCAAAAAACAATTTTTCCCCCATGGCAGATACCATAACCTGACACATGAACAACAGCGGCTGTACCGGCAGAAAATTGGTGCCCACCTGGATTTTTGCAACAAAACTATTGTGGAACAATCCCGGACCTGCGCAGTGTCATTTTTTTTACAGGCTGCCCGGGATTTTCTGGCGGACCAGGAAGATAAAAAAACCATCATCGCCCATCTGATAAAACCGGAAGCAGACCGGCTGGAAAACCGCTATGGCCGAAAAAATCGGAAAACAGATATACAACACCTGCTTTCACATGATATAAATGAATTTTTTGACCGGTTCAGGTTCTATGTCACAGCCCTGGTCTTTGATCGCCACACCCGGGCTGTCACCCGGTTTATCCAGGCACATCCCGCAGCATATGATCCCGTTGCGGACCGGTTTGTAAAAGATAAGGAAAATATGGTATGAAAAATCCAGATGCAGTCATTGTATTTCCTCCGCCGATGGACCGTATTGCCCGGGTCTATCCTGCACCCCATTTTTTGTCTTCGTTTATCAACAACAATGGATTTTCTGCAAAGCCATTGGATTTAAATATTCTTGCGCTCAGCAAACTTACCAGTCCATATTTTCTGGACGAAGAAATAAAAACCGTTGCGTCAAACAGGGCCTGGCTGGAAACATCAGGTCTTCATTCACAAAAAGAAAAACAAGCATATGCCGCAAGTTTGAGATCATTTGCCAGACTTTTGTATGGACGGCGTATCCATTCAGATCACCATCGCATAAAAAACCTGATGGATATGGAAAATTGCGGCATTCGCTATACAAGGATATTCATTGACCTGTTTAAAAAATATTTTGGCCTTTTTTACAAAAAAAATATTCCGGAAACAGACGATCTAAAGGCTTTTTTCTCCTGTCCTGAAGCCATACGCATCAAAGCGCTTTTACATGATCAGATACAGCGTTCCATCATCGATAAACAGATACCGGTCATTGGATTTTCCATCCCCTTTGCCCAGCAGTTTATTCCTGCAATGATATTGGCCAGTGAAATCAAAAAAAAGATGCCGGATGTGCATATTAGTTTTGGTGGCCCGATCATCACCCTGCTGCCTGAAACATATCTGAATGCGGTGATAAAAGTCGCACCTGTGGATTCGTTTGTCAGATATGACGGGGAAATGCCTTTGCTGCAGGTATTACGTCATAAACTGCGGGATCAGGCTGTTGATGATACCAAAAACGTGATCTTGCATGATGGATTAAACAAAAGCGCAGACCCGTCTGATTCTTTTTGTCATCGGAACGACAAACAGGTGCACACCCACAATAGATTCCAAAAGGAAAATATGGGGTATTTCTCAAAAAATGCTCCCATCCCTGTCACCCAGTCAACCGGATGTTATTGGAAAAAATGTTCATTTTGTGATTACATCAATCTACACAAAGACAAAATATACCGGCCAAGGCCTGTCAGCGAAATCATTGCCGACATAAAATATTATCACAGCCTTAAATTTACAAATTTTCGCATGCTGGCTGAGGCAATACATCCAAAACATGCCTTTGAGATCGCAACCGCCCTGTTGGACAATAATCTGAATATTTCCTGGCATTCTTTTTTACGGGTAGATGCCGGGTTTACCACAAAGATATTACAATCAATGGCCAAGAGCGGGTTCAGCTGTACCATAGGGATGGAATCCGCCAATGAATGTGTATTGCAGACACTCAATAAAGGATACAACAAAAAAATTATCAGAGGATTTTTTGAAAACCTTAGGGCTGCATCACTTAAGAACAACCATCTGAATGTTATTGTCGGCACCCCCGGCGCCACCTATGACCAGGAACTTGAAACATTCGCCTTCTGCAAAGAATATACCGATATTTTCACCCAGTTTAAGTGCAGCATTTTCACTTTGACACAAACATCTGACATGGGAAAAAATCCACACAAATACGGTCTGCGCATTAAAGACAGCAGCACTGATAATCAGCATCTGCACGGACGGATATTATCAATGGCTTTTGATGACCCCAATGGAATGACACATGAAAAAAAATTACGCATTGTAGAACGCTATGGCCAATTGAACAAAGAGATAAAAAACAAGCAAAAATTTAAAAACTGCCTGGACAGGATTACAGCTGCCGGGTCCGGTGCTGACATAAAAGGCATAGCATTTGTTTTTGAAAAATTATTGGTCCGCCAAAGGGTGATGCACCATGCTTTTTGTGAACAAGGCGATTATATTGTTGTCAATATGTCTGAAAGTCGCGATCATCACATTTTTATTGACAAACAGCAATCTGATATAATGGATATTCTAAGGGACAGCATATTCAGCTGCCAGGATGTCATGGCAATCACACAAGATGAAAATATCGCTTTGCATTTCATAAAAAAAATGGCAGCAGGAAATTTGATCAAAGTAGCAGACATAGATCATGAAATCCAGTAACAACAAGACAGGGTGTCTTTGGAAATTGCTCTCCAAAAATTATCTGCCGTATTTGAACCCGGGCTGCACTTTTATCAATTTTTTGGTATAGGGGTGTTCCGGGTTCCGGATGATTTTTTCTGCTGTGTTGATCTCCACAATATGGCCTTCGTGGATAACTGCAATCCTGTCGCACAGGTATCTGGCGGCCGCCAGGTTATGGGTGATGAACAAAAAGGTCATGCCGAAAGTTTCTTTGATTTCCCGGAGCAGTTTGAACAGCTGAATGGCAATGGTGGCATCCAGCATGGACGTGGGTTCATCCGCCACGATAAATTCCGGTTCCACCACAACGGCCCTGGCAATGGCCACCCGCTGGCGCTGTCCCCCGGAAAGCTGGTGGGGATAGCGGTTGTAAAACGCTTTTCCCGGGGACAATCCCACGGTTTCCAGGGTGTGGATCACCTTTTCCGAGCGGGTTTCAGGGGTACCGATCTTCTGCACCACCAGAGGTTCCATAACGGTTTCTGCAATGGACAGATGGGGATTCAGGCTCTGGTAGGGATCCTGGAAAATCATCTGGGCTCTTGATCGAAATTTTTTCAGTTCCGGGCCTTTTAAGCCGCTGATGGGGACCTTGTTGAACAGAATATGACCGGCAGTGGGGTGTTCCAGTCTGACAAGCAGCCTGCCGGTGGTGGTTTTGCCGCTCCCGCTCTGCCCCACCAGCCCGAAGATCTCCCCTGTTTCAATACAAAGATCAATGCCGTTCAAAGCCAGAACCTTATTCTGGTGCCTGGCAAAAAACTGTTTTCTGGGAAAATAGGTCTTGGTCACCCCTTTTATCTCAACCAGGAAATTTTTTTTGGGATCAGTTTTTGCCATGGCTGCCCCTGATGATTTGCGGTTCACAGCAAAATGCCTTGTGGGTGGCAGATATCTGGACCCAGCCCGGTTCTTCTTTTTTGCAGGTCTCTGAACATACCCTGCAGTTGTCGGCAAACCGGCAGGACCCGATGTCTGATAAAAGATCCGGCGGTTCCTGCATGTCCGGAATCACAATATCATCAAGGTTGTCCAAAGACAGATAAGAACCAAGCAGGCTGAGGGTGTAGGGATGCCTGGGCGAGGTGAACACCTCTTTTTTGGTGCCTGTTTCAACAATCTGCCCAGCGTACATCACACAGATCCTGTCGCAGACAGATGCCACCACGGCAATGTCATGGGAGATGAAAATCAGGCCGGTGCGGATTTTTTGCTGCACTTTTCGAATTTCTTTGAGAATCTGGTCCTGAACAATCACATCCAGGGCGGTGGTGGGTTCATCCGCAATAATCAGATCCGGATCACAGGCAAGGGCCATGGCAATTATCACCCGCTGTTTCATGCCCCCTGAATATTCATGGGGATAATCTTTCATGCGCGCCACCGGGATATCCACCAGATCGAACAAGGCATTCAACCGGTCGGACAGATCCGCATCAGACATGTCGGGCTGGTGGGTGATGATGGCCTCTTTTATCTGCTCATCCACCCGGTGCACCGGATTCAATGCATTCATGGCCGCCTGGAATATCATGGCGATTTTCGCCCCCCGCACCT
Source organism: Desulfotignum sp. (assembly GCA_021737445.1). GTDB lineage: Bacteria > Desulfobacterota > Desulfobacteria > Desulfobacterales > Desulfobacteraceae > Desulfotignum. The sequence continues at coordinate 6,624 of JAIPDY010000009.1, read as the reverse complement.
TGCGCCATTGCTTTTCAGTCAGACGAACCAGATCTTCTCCCTGGAACTGAATACTGCCCTCCAGGATCACGGCATTTTCCGGCAAAAGCCCCATCAGGGCCATGCCGATGGTGGTCTTGCCGCAGCCGGATTCCCCCACAAACCCCAGGGGCAACCCTTTTTCAAGATCAAAACTGATGTTGTCCACCGCCTTGAGCAGCCCTTTTTTGGTCTTGTACCCGATGCTCAGGTTTTTTACAGATAAAAGTGTCATGGGCTCAGGCCTGCCCCTCCTTTCGCAACCGTGGATCCAGTACCTCGTCCATGGCCCGGCCCAGCAGATAAAAGGCAAGGGTCAAAAGGGATATGCACATCCCCGGCGGTATCAGCCAGTAGGGGGCCTGGAACATATGACCCGATTTCCAGACCCACTGGAGCATCATGCCCCAGCTCACCTGGCTGGGATCTCCGAACCCCAGAAAGGACAATGCCGCTTCCACCAGAATGGCGGCAGTCACCCGGAAGGTCATGTACAAAAATGCCAGGGGCAGAACATTGGGCATGATATGCCGGAAAATAATACGCAGATGCGAGGCCCCGGCCACCCGGGACGCCTCGATAAACGGCCGGTGTTTCAATGACAGGGTCTGGGAACGGATCACCCGGGATACGGCAGGCCACCGCATGATGGCAATGATGAACACAATGATCCAGATGTTGAACTGACCGAACAAAGAGGCTAAAATCAACAGGATTACCAGGGAGGGCAGCACCATGATGATATCTGCCGTGCGCATGAGAAAGGCATCCAGCAGTCCGCCGGTGTACCCTGCCACCATCCCCACAAGGGTGCCGATGACAATACTGATAAATGCTGCGGAAAGCCCGACAATAAAGGCTACTTTGGCCCCTTCCAGAAGCTGGGCAAAAAGATCACGGCCCACATTGTCCGTGCCCAGCCAGTGGGTGAGGCTGGGTCCTGTGGAGACCCTGATATCCGGATCGATGCCGGTCATGGGATCATACATGGGCCCGATAAGGGGCACAAAAAAAGAGGCAATGGCCATGAACATGAATACCACCAGGATGATGACACCGGTTTTGCCCAGGGGATTTTCAATAAAAATCTGCCACCCTTTGTAAAACCGCTGCAGAGAATACTTGTTCAGCACAGACACATCCTTTGTAACTAATATGTGATCCTGGGATCCAGCCAGGCATACAACAGATCCACAATCAGATTGGCAACCAGCACCACCAGGGCGATGAGCAAAAAACAGGCCTGGGCCAGTGGATAGTCATTGTTGCTCACCGCAAATATCAACTCTTTGCCGATCCCCGGCCAGGTAAAAATCTGCTCTGTCAGGGCACCGCCGTTTATGGAAAAAGCAAGGGAAAGCCCCACAGATGTTATTACGGGCAGAGCGGCATTCTGGGCCGCATGTTTGTTGCGGATCACCTTTTCACTCAACCCTTTTGCCCGGGCAGTAATGATATAATCTTCTCTGAGAACCGACAGCATGGATGAGCGCATCAGCAGCAGATAAGAGCCCAGGTTGATGATAAACAGCGTCATCAGCGGCAGCATCAGGTGATGCAGCACGTCCAGAATCCGGACCAGTAACGACGCGTTTCCCACCCAGAGTTGTGGAGACAGCACACCGCCCAGGGGAAACAGCCCCAGCTTGAATCCCAGAATCCACAAAAGAAGCAAGGCAAACCAGGGAATAAACAGGGTGTAGCACACAAGGGCGGAAATGGACATGACATTGTCCAGATGCGACCCTTTATGCCAGGCGGCAATTTTGCCCAGAAATATCCCTGCAAATGCCGCCAGAACCGTGGATGTGGTAAACAAAAGGATGGTCCATTTGAGCTTGTCCACGATAATATGGGAAACCGGTTCCCCGTAATGAAAGGAAAACCCGAAACTGCCGGTCAAAAAATTTTTCACATAAATGAGATACTGCTCCCACAAAGGTCTGTCCAGTCCCATCTGTTCAATGAGATGGGCCATATCCTCAGGGGTAAGCATGGGATCCACCATCTTGGACATGGGATCTCCCGGAGATAATCTGAATAAAAAGAACAGCGCGGTCAGAATAATAAAAAAGATAACGGCAACTTCCACCAATTTTACCAGAATATAACCGGGTTTTGTCATTTTATCCCACAGATTTCCCGTATCTATTTTACCGGCTTGACCATGCACAAAGACCAGATACTGCCGATACCGTCCACCTTTTCCACCCAGCCTGTAAACCGCCTGTTCACGGTGGCCTCAATAATATGGGGATTGTATAAGGGATAATAGGGCACATCTTCTAAAATCATTTCCTGCATGGTCCAGATCATCTGCTTTCGTTTTGCCACATCCACCATCAGCCGCTGGGCTTGGGCCAGTGTGTCAAAATCCGGGTTCCGATATCCACTCATGTTCCAGTCCCTGGGATTGTCATTTTCCGAGGAGAAAAATGCCGCCAGATAGTCCGGATCCAGATCCAGTTTGCCATATCCCAGAACAAAGGCATCAAAATCGTGTTTTCCTTTCACCGTTTCCAGCAGGGAATTAAAGGACATGGGCCTGGCAAATGCCGGAAGCCCCAACTGCCTGAGCCATTCCTGGATCATGGTGCCTGTGAAAGCACGCTTGGGGTCATAATCCGCTGGCGGGGTCAGAATAACAAATTTTGCCATTGCCTCTCCAGAGGGCAGCAGAATATCCGAGGGTTTGGCCACGGTACCATCGGCATTCACCGGCGGCACTTTCCAGGAGTAACCGGCATCTGCAAGCATTTGCCAGGCTGCCTTTATCCGCTGCTCCTGGTCAAGGCCATCGCCGTATCTTCTGACATCGGGATTATGCCAGAAGTGGTTTCCCGATGGAATAATGGAATGCATGGGGTTACCGTAATCCTGGAGAATACGGTTGAGGATGAATTGTTTGTCCACCACCGTTGCCACTGCCTGGCGCAGGACTTTATCATCAAAAGGGGGCCTGCGCAGATTGAACCCCAGGTAGTAGAGGGCGCTTTTTTTGTTAAAATGCAGGTCAATACTGGTGTTTTCTTCCAGATCCTTGATATAGCCGGGCTGTACATCCCACCAGTAATAGTCGATATCCCCTTTTTTCAAAGCCAGGATCGCCACATCAGAAGTCCCGTAAATAGTAAACAACAGATTATCCACATAAGGACCCAGATCAAGACCGGCGATGGTTTTGCCCTGCCCGAAAAAATAGGGATTTTTTGTCATGTGGAGATAGGCGCCTTTCTGGTATTCATGGAGTATAAAAGGACCTGTTCCCAAGGGTTTTTCCACCTGATAATCCTGGAGGGAGCGCAGGGGCTTTTCCGTTGCCAGGGCATCTTTGGCCACCTGTTCCCACTCTTTTTTTGATACTATGGGGGCGGTCATGATCCGGGACATGAAAATGGCGGAAGGCTGTTTTAAATAAAATACCACGGTATGGGCATCAGGGGCCTCCACTTTTTCAATGAGTTGCCATTTGCTGTAGTACCGGGGAATTTTAAAATCAAAAAACAGCTGTTTGGTAAACAGCACATCTTCACTGGTAAAATCGGATCCGTCAGACCATTTGGCTTTCCGCAGTTTTACAGTATAGGTCAACGCTTTTTCATCAAATATTGCATCTTCTTTTGCCAGCCAGGGAATAATTTCCAGGGTCTGTGGATGGCGGTGGAACAAGGGCTGATAGATCTGGGAGAGGATGTTGCGGGAGTTGCCGTCGGTGGCAAGCCAGATGTTCAGGGATCTAGGTTCTTCGGGCAACCCTATTTTTAAAAACACACTCTCTTCGGATTTGTTGCATGACAACAGAGCCCCTGTTATCACCATCAAAAAAATAGCTGGCAGCAACAGTCTGCATACTGTTTTACACCACTTGCTGGATTGGTTCTTTTTTGTTTTCTGGATTTGCTGCACTGATTTTCTCCTCAATAAAGTTCACCACACGTTTTTCAAGTTTCTGGTTGTTGAACTGGTTGATCCGCGGGATTCCTCCGGGACTGACGCAATTGACTTCCACCAGCTTGTCTCCTATGATATCAATACCCACAAAATACAGGCCGTCTTGTAATAATTTTGGTTTAATGCGACGGCAAAGGGCTTTTTGGGCCGGCGTAATCTCGTGCCTGAAAGCCAGAGCACCGGCGTGGACATTGGTACGAAAATCACCGGATACGGATCTGCGGCCCATGGCACCCAGAATTTCTCCGTTCAGCAAAAGGATACGCACATCCCCTTCTTCTCTGACCTGTTGTAAATATTCCTGAACCATGATGGGCCGGCGCTCGGGATAGGGTTTTCCCGCTTTGACATAGTAGTTGATCAGGGAATTGAGATTTTCCTGGTCCTGGTTGCTGACCTTGATCACCCCGTGCCCCCCATGGCCATGCAGGGGTTTGATAACCATGGCACCGCCAAAATCATCAATAATTTTCTTCAGACGGTACGGGTCCCTGGACACATGGGTTTCAGGAATAATATCGGGAAAATTGAGAATATAGGCTTTGCTGCTGCCGTTGAGCTGGCCCATGGTATTGTTTACCAGAAACACCTGATCACTCACAGGGCCTAAAAATTCCAGCATCTCATAATTGATGGGCGGATCTTTTCTCAAAAACAGAACGTCCAGGTCTGTCACTGTTTCAAATATCAGTTCTTCTCTGTCCAGACACTGGAGGAGATCCATCCAGTAAGTCTGGATGGGATGGTCTTTCGGCACGGAGATATGGCGCATTCTTGCCACCACTTCATTTTTCCGGACGTAGATATCATGGGGTTCAAGGAAATACACCTCATGGCCCCGCTGGTTGCACTCATACATGATATGGGCAGTGGTGTCCCATACCGGATCGATCTGCCGTAAATCATCCATTAAAAATGCAATTTCCATGATACCTGTTCAAGACCTCCGGGCCGTTGTTTGTGTGGTTGCAAAAACACCAAGCAGTCTTTTCTTTGTAAGCCAAGACAGCCAAATTGTCAAACCCTTACATATTTTTAATGAAATACAAGACAAACACGGCAGATTAATGTATTCTTTCATATTCAAACATAATTTTCGAATTAGCAAGCACATGAAAGGATGAGATGAAAGACACCCTTTTTATTCAATTTTACGGCCGGACCGGCAGTGGATGGTTTGACCTGTGCAACGGATTTTCAGACACCTTTGACCTGTGCCGCAGCAAAGGCGATTTTCTGTGGATTCCCCTGGAACAGGATACAGACAAATGGTATGACGAATCCGCTTACCAGCCGATTTCTCTGCCCATTGAAAAAGGAACTGTGTATGTAAGCGCAAGTTATGTCAACCAGCTTTACCAGGCATATCTGTGGGCAATCCAGTATCCTGATATACGCGTCATAGTGGGTGGTCCTGTGGCATCGGAACGATATTCACAAGAACCTGGCTGGCATTCGGTGCATTTCAAGGTTGAAAAACCTTTGCCGCCAAATCTGATCCTGACAGGCCAGAGTGTTGAATCTTTGTTTGGTGTGCCCGAATTTTCCGGCAAATGGCGCCTGGAAGTACCACGCCAGATCCCGGAAAAAAGCCGGATCTATTTCTCATATACCCTTGAAAACCAGTGCTATTGGAAAAAATGCCCATTCTGCTCCATTGCCCAGCATTCTGCAAAACATTTCAGAAAACGAAAAATTCTGGATATCGCATTTAAGGACCTGGATTATAACGGCCACAAGATCGTCCGGCTCAACACCGGATCCATGACACCGGACCATATCCGCAAAATTCTGCCCATGCTGCCCCAAGACCCGGATATGGAATACCGCTTCTTCATGCGGGCCGCTGCTGCGGAAACCCGGGCCATGGAAACAGCTGTGGCACGCATGGGGGGCCGGATTCCGGAATGCACCCTGGGATTTGGCATCGAATTTCCTTCAGACCGCATGTGGCAATACCTGAACAAGGGCACCCGCATGGATGAGGTGGTAAACACCCTTGAATTCTGCACAAAAACCGGTTTCAAAGTCAACGCCAATGTCATTTTAGGCTGGAACAACCTGGTGGACCAGGATATAAAAGACCTTAAAAATTTTATGCAGAGCCTTTCAGGACAAACCGTCACCACGCTTCAGCTGCGCTGGCTGTTTGCCCATCCCTATACCAGAATTTACGACACCTATGACGGCGTGGAAAACAGTATCCGGCTGGGGCCGTTCAACTGCGGATTCAATGTCAGGGTCAGTCCGGATCAACTGGCGTTAAACCAGGCTGCAGCCCGGATAATAAAAGTATGTTGTGATAAAAAAGGAATCCATCTTCAAGGGTATAAAAACCTGAACAAAGGCAAATAAAATCATAGGGACTGTTCAGAGCAATTCAGCGCTGTGCCGGCAGGCACAACGCGTGTGGGTTCAAATCTGTCTGATTACAGCTGTTTATTTGGTTTTATTTGGTTTTATGAACAAACACTCCGTCCCAGTCCCTGGCTGGTGGATTTGCCATAAAAATTTTGCAGCGCTCCCGGTATATGGCATAGATCTTTTGGTCCGGGCACAGATCACCAAGCTGGCTGAACTGGTCAAAGGCTTTGTCAAACAACCTGTTTTGATAATATGACAACGCTTTTTCATGGATGGACAGTTCATTTTGAA
>JAIPDY010000008.1 GCA_021737445.1 Desulfotignum sp. | reverse complement strand
CTGCCGGAACAAAGTGGGAGCTGATCGGGAATGCCTGGTTTTTGAAGGAAAGCAGTTTGAAGACCATAAAGCCTTTACCGGAGATGGTGCCAAAGCGTTTTATGTGGCAGATGTGTGCCTGGAACTGTTTGGAAAAACCCTGGATCCCCGGATTGAATTAGCTGACTGCCAGGGGGCTGATTCCACAGATCCCACCCAGCTGGCCCGGATTGTCACCTATATCCAGCAATCCAATCTCATCATTTACTGCATTAGTTCCAGAACCGGCCTGCGCCGGTCAGACATCCGTTTTTTAAAGATCATCAGGGGGATGGGCCTGTTTGAAAACATACTTTTTGTGAACAATTGTGACCTGTCTGAGCATGATACCCTGGATGATCTGCTGGCCATTGAGTCCCGGATCATCCATGACCTTGAATTTGTTTCACCATCTCCTGAGGTGTACTCTTTTTCCGCGCTCCTGGATCTATTCTGTGCCATGGAGAAAAAATTGAGCCAGCGTAACAGAAAACGACTGGCCCTCTGGCAGGATGATGCTGCCATGGCAGCCTGCTGCACAAAAAACGCCTCCCGGTTTTATGAGCGCCTTTCAAGTCTGCTGGCCCGGCATCACCACAGGCTGCTGATTTCCAGCCACCTGGAACGGCTGTTGCAGATGGTCAGGTCAATGGAAAAAAAAGCGATACTGTTCATGGAAATGCTGGACACGGATATAACTGGCCGGGAACATGCAAAAAACAGAATCACACAGATACAAAACAGCACGGTCCACCTCAAATCCATTGTGGACCATTCCATCCCAGGGGTCGTGTCCGGATTAATCCGGGAAGTTGATACCCATCTTGAAAATGCGTTTGCAAAAGATGCCATCCATATCGGGCAGAAAATCAGAGAGTTTGTACAGCTAACCCAGCTGGATGCAGTCCCCTACCAGAACCGGATAAAGGAACTGGGGGTTAAAAAAATGCTTTATCTTATGTTTCAGGATTTTAAAAGAGATCTGGACCTGTTTGTCATTAGCCATATCATGCCTGATATCAAGATCCTGGTCATCCGGCAGGAAAAGCGGATTCAAAAATATTTTCAATCGCTTTTGGACTCCTATCAGGTCGATTTTTTAAAATCTTTTCAGAACATGGCACCTGAAGATGATGCCATGACCGCCCGGCTGGAGTCAAAACACAGACAATCCCAGGCAGGAGTGGATGTCCAGGCCATAAAAAAGATACTGGGCCTGACATTGCCGGAGATCACCATTTCACCCCGGTATTCCGGCAGGATACAGGTGGATGCATTGACCGGCATGGGACTTAAATCTGCTGCACAGCTGTTTTCAACCCTGTTCAACAAGCACACATCGTTCTCCTTTACCCCCGGGTTTGATACCGCAGCCCGGAAGATAAAAAAACAAACCCTGCAAGGGGTGACGCCCCAGATCGATCTGTTTCACATCCGGTTGAAAAACCGGTATTTCACCCCCCTGATCCAGGCGGTTACACGGGATTTTACAGATAAGATCCATGAGCGGTTTTCATTATATGAATCTTTAGATACTGACATGGCAGCGATTTTTGAACTTGATCATGCCAGAAAACAGGCCCAGAAAGAAAAATTATCCTGCATTATATCCCGGCTCAAGCAGATCCGGCAGGATATTTCTCAATTAAAATAGCAACCCTGGACTGGAGCTGCCGGCAAAATTTTTTTATTTACAAAGGTTTGATGTCCGGCAGGATACTGTCTTGCAACTGAGCCGGTAAAAAAGAGATCTGCCTGAACAGTTTTTTTTCAAGCGCAACAGTCATCTTCCACATCATGTCGATCCGGTCCTGCATGCTGTTCTGGTTTCCGTATTTGACCCGGATATATGCCAGGCGCCTGGACAAAGATACAACAGAGTCATGAAGAACCCGTTTGTCAGCATAATTGACGATTTCCTGTTCTGATATGGGGGCGGTTTCTTTGCAGACATCCAGGATGACATGCTGGCGGATGATGTTGCCCACTTCAGGGTATCCCAGATTTTCCAACAGCTTTCCGCCGGTTTCAGAGTGCAGTTCTCCGGTATCAAAACTGCGGGTTTTGGTGATATCATGGAGCAGGGCGGCTGCTGTGGCAAGTTCCACATTAAGGGACGGGGTGGTTTGTTTCAAGTGCCGGCACAGGCAGAGGGTAACATTGCCGACCATGACTGAATGGTCCACTATGTGATCCATCATCCCCATGCTCTGGATGAGCTGAAAGCATTGTTTTCGGGTGGGTATTTTCATAAATTTCTATTGCAGTTATACGCTTTATTGATATGATAGAAAAGATGTTTTTGCAAAACAGGTGCTTCACATGATAGACAAAATAATATCCGGCGGTCAGACCGGTGCAGACCAGGCAGCACTGGATGTGGCGGTCAAATACAATATTCCCCACGGCGGGTGGATTCCCAGGGGCAGAAGAACCGAATCCGGCCCGTTGCCGTCACGTTACAGACTGGCTGTGATGCCCACCACCGATTACCGGGACCGGACTCGCCAGAATATTCTGGATTCCCAGGGAACAGTTATCTTATTCCGCAGGCATCTTACCGGAGGCTCAAAACTGACCAGGGAGCTGGCAAAAAATGAGGCAAAACCATATTTAGCAGTGGATCTTTTGATCAATGACCCGTTTGAGACAGCCATGATACTCCAGTCCTTTGTTGGTGAAAACAATATCCGGGTATTGAATGTGGCAGGTCCCCGTGCCAGCCATGATCCAGGGATTTATGCGGATGTTAAAATGATCCTGGAAACACTGGTTTATCTGGAGTTTCTGTCACAGGAAAAAACCTCGCCTCTTGATCTTTCTTTGTGTTCAGACCCGGCTTTCCCGGATGCTGTTGATGCGGCTGTGGATCTGCTGATGCCGGATCTGTCTCTAAAGGCAAAAACTAAGATCGCCCGCCTGAACCCTGCGGATATCAAAATTTTGTATTTTTCCTGGCTGGATCACCTGCGGTTCCGGCTGGGTCTGGATGCGGGAAACAGATCTCTGGTTAAAGCCTGCCGGCAGCAAACAAAACTGTCGTACTTTACCATTGAAGATGCGGTCATGACAGTCATCAAAGCCTTGAAATGCGCCTGTGAACAGGCTTGTCTGCTGCGGATCGTCAAATGATACCCATTCGGGACAACCAGGTTTCTGACTGCGTTCCCGTGGTCACCTATGGGTTGATGGGAATCAATCTGCTGGCATGGCTGTTCCAGATCCAGGTGGGACTGCATGATGAGGCATTTTATTATCTTTACGGCCTGGTGCCGGGTAAATACACTGTGCAGGAGGTGTCCCGGCACTTTTCCGTGGTTAACCATATCGTTTCTTTGTTTACCTATATGTTTCTCCATGGCGGGTTCTGGCACCTGCTGGGAAACATGTGGTCATTGTATATTTTTGGTGACAATGTGGAATCTCATTTCGGATCGGTCCGATTTTTGGGATTCTATGTGCTGTGCGGACTGATTTCCGGAGCGTTTCATTTTATGCTCAATCGGTTTTCCATGGTTCCCACCATTGGTGCCAGCGGCGCCATTGCCGGTGTCATGGGAGCCTATTTTCTGTTATATCCCAGATCCAAAATACTGACAGTGGTGCCTATCATTATTATCCCCTGGTTCATTGAGATACCAGCCTTTGTTTTTCTGGGGTTCTGGTTTTTCATGCAGTTTTTCAATGCCGCCGGTCAGGGGACTGGTGCCGGCATTGCCTGGTGGGCCCATATCGGGGGGTTCATCGCAGGCCTGGCTCTGGTGAAGCTCAACCAGCATTTGCCCGGAACCGGGGCCCGGCAGAAGATCCGGCAGTTTACAAAAAAACGGCATTCTCCCCGGCTGCAGACAATTTTGGCAACTCCTGCACCCAATGACCGGGATCTGAGCGGCACAATTGAAATTTCATCTCTGGAAGCTTTGACCGGCACCCGGAAACTGGTGACTATTCCCTGGGGATTTCATAAACCGTTGTACCGGGTAACCATTCCCCCGGGAGTCCGCCAGGGAACCCGGCTGAAACTGGCTGGCATGGGCCGGTCCCTGCCCGGACAGCCAAAGGGAGATATGCTTTTAAGCATACTGATTAAAAATGCGGTTTAAAATTTTTAGCATACGCGTTCTGATAGTATTGGGGGGGCTGGCACTGGGCCTGGCCATTCTGGCTGCCAATCTGCCGTTTGTGGCCCAGAAGATCATGGAACAAAGGTATCATAAGGTGCTTGCAGAACAGAACCTGCGGTTTAAGGTGTCGCATGTGGGGGTGACCCGGACCCTGGTGTCGGATCTGGAGTGGGGCGCAGACGTCCGTGTGGACCTGGCAGACATCACCTATGATCTTGGCGGATTCAACCTGCCGGCACCAAAAAGGCTGACCCTGTCCGGTCTTCAGGTAAATGCCCTGTATGACCCTAAAAAAGGCATGGTTGTCGACGGTATTTTTATGGGAACAGATCTGCCATCTTTGCCGGATAAAACCGGCACATCTGCTGCACGGTCTCCCGCAGCAGGATACGGCAAGGCATTCAATAACGTGCTGGCCCCATACATCACTTTTTTGCCTGAACAGGTTATTGTCAATAATGGCAAACTGGTGCTGACCATGGACAATAAAACCATTCAGATCCCCTTTGATATCTCCCTTTTGTTGAACAAAAACCGTGGAACCGCTGTGTGTAATGCCGTGCTGTATCCTTTTGGGCAGCCGATCACCATAACTTCCCGGATCAATTTTACTTCAGGCATGGAAACCTTCCGGCTGGAGGCCCGCTCCTTTGAACTGGGAAATCTGGTAAGCTTTTTTCCCCGAAAGATGGGCCAGGTGCTTTCCGGTTCCCCTGATCTGTTTGTGGAAAAATTGTCCCGCAATAACTGGCAGGTGTCTCTGTCCGGCCTGGATCTGTCCGGTCCTGACGGGCCGCAGATACCCCGCGCCACAGCACGGATTTTAAAACAGGGAAACCAGGTCACAGTTCTGGGAGAACTGGGTTTGTCTCATCCTGATTTCCAAAACCTGTCTGTTTTTGGGCGGACACTTCTGACCCTGAATCCGTCAGGCTCCGGCATTCAGGAGATTGACCTGACCTGTGAAACCCAGCCCATGGAGATGCTGACCCTGCAACAGGGGCTTGTTTCTGCCGGCCTGGATCGTCCCCAGGCAGCCCTGTCCCTGCAGATCAGGGACCAGGTTATCACAGGCAGCCTGGTGGTTTCTTTTTTGAAAACTGCCATTCAGCGGGAAGGTGTGGAGGTGTCTGTGGAACAGGGATCGGTTGAATCAGATATACAGGGAAATTTTGACAGCGGCTCCCTGATGTTTGATCTGCAATCTCACCTGTCCGGGATGCAGTTGAAAGACCCGGACGGAATGATCCGGTTCAGGCGGATGGACACGGCAGGTACCATCTTGCTGAATATGAATGACCTGTTGACCGTGCATCCCCGGGTGGATCTGACAACGGAACTGATTTCCGGAGATCTGACGGTTCCTGCCAGAAATCTCCATGTCCAGGGCATATGGGCACGGTTGCCAGTAACCTTTCCTGGTACAGACCGTTCCGGCCGGTTTTCAGTGGAAAAACTGATGATTGACAACCGGGCGTATCTGGGAGGGACCGGCAGTATTCACCGGTCCGGTGAGGCAGAAATCCGGTTTGACGGAAACCTTCAGGTGCCGGATACCGATGATCTGACCATCAGATTCAGGGGATCCGCCGGCATGAACCCCGGCCCCCGCCTGCAGTTGGAAGCGGTATCCGACAGATTCCGGTTCTCTTTGTTCCGGTTCGAGCATCTCATGCCCCAGGCTGCCTGGACAGGAGAATATGATCTGGATGTAACTGCTGCCGGGCATTTTTTATGGGAAAATCACAAGATTACCACCGGTGCAGACCTGATCATTCATGACGGCACCCTGTCTCTGCCGGACCTGAATATGACGGCATCAGGCATCCGGGGCCGCCTGGCCTTTAAAGACTTGCTGGCACCGGCTTCTTTTCCGGGCCAGGAACTGACCATTGACCGGATCCAGGCCGGAGACTTCAACGCAACTGATGCAAGGATCAGGTTCACTCTGGAACCAGGTTTGTCCCTGCTGCTTGAAAATGCCAGGGTAAACTGGGCCGGGGGCCTGGTGTCCACAGAATCGATCCGGATCCCTTCTTTGGAACGGTCTGCTGCCGTGACTTTTTACTGCGACCGGATTCAGTTGACCCGGCTGCTGGAACAGATAGGTGGATTTGAATCCCAGGGAAAAGGCTCCCTCAACGGCCGTATCCCGCTGGTTTTAAAAGATGGGGAGATCTCTTTTGACAATGCATTTTTATTTTCAACCCCGGGGCAGGGGGGGCGGATTGTCATCCACAACACCCAAAAGCTGGTGGCAGGGATTCCAATGGATTCTCCCCAGTTCAGCCAGTTGGACCTGGCCAGAGAAGCGTTAAGGGATTTTGATTATACCTGGGCCAGGCTCACCTTCAATACCCATGGCGATACCCTGACAATGAATATGTCGCTGGATGGAAAACCTGGCCGAGCCCTTCCTTTTGTTTATAAAAAAGAGATCGGTGCCTTTGTCCGGGTGGATGCCCAGAGTCCCGGATCCCATTTCCAGGGTATCAAGCTGGATGTGAACCTGAATCTTCCATTTAACCAGGTGGTGACATTTGGCAATAAGATCCAGAAACTTTTCAAATAAAAGGAGATATGATGACCCTGAAACCCTGTATTATCCCGCTGGTGCTGGCTCTCATGATGATTGGCAGCTGCCGGACCAGCCACGAGGTGGAGGTCAAACCCGTGGAGATAAAACCGATCCACATCACCATTGATGTGAACGTCAAGGTGCAGAAGGCACTGGATGATTTTTTCAAAGACATTGACGACCAGGAGGAAAAAATTATGGAAAAACTGGAGAAACAAGATGAGAACTAAACAATTGACGGCAATCATAATTCTGGTGTTCATGGGCGTTCTGGCAGCTGCCGGGCCGGGGACAGCCCAGGGGATCAAAGAACGGATGAAACAAAGGCTTCCGGTGATTGCGGAACTCAAAAAAAAGGGGATTGTGGGAGAAAACAACCGGGGATATCTGGATTTTGTGGGAAGTCAAAAAAGCCATGAAGACCTGGTTGCCCGGGAAAATCAGGACCGGAAAACCATTTATACCCACATTGCAGCCCAGCAGAACACCCGGCTTCTGGTTGTGGAAAAAAACCGGGCACTGCAGCTGGCAGAGCGGGCAGCACCGGGCACCTATTTCCAGAAGCCGGACGGAACCTGGGTTCAAAAATAAAGGGGTTTGCCTGGCGGCAGGGGCTACTCCGCCATCAGGGTGGTCAATTGTTTGTGGATGCAGAAATAAATATCTTCATCACTGCCGAACACATCCACCACATCCTTGTGGTTGATCAGTTTTTCCACCACAAAGGCGGTCAAATAAAGGCTGGCGATATTGGGGTTGGGGACCAGGGTGCGGAAAGGAGCCACGGCATAGTCAATATCAAAATCCTCTGATTTGATAAGGGCATCCAGGCACCGGACAATCTGGTTTTCAATGGCGGATTTGCTCACGGTTTCAATGAGACCGGTTTCTATGAGTTTCATGGAAACCTTGCTGGCAAAATATTCTGTATTGTCCCGAATTGCGCTGATGGTTCTGATTCGTTCTCTTTCCTTGGATGATTCTATTTTGGAAAGGAGTTTTGCCTCCCTGTTTCCGGAGTAAAAAATTTTAGCCATGGATATATTTCCTTCCCTTTGCAACAAGTTTGATTTTTTAAATGCTAAGCTATGATTATATTATAAAAACAGGCTGATTGGCAAGGGTAAATATGCGTATCCACAGGCTAAACATCCTCGACGATCATCTGGGGGGTGCAAGGTTTGAATTTGCTGATTTTCAGCCTGAATGCCAGGCGGTCATAGAACACCGGGGCCTGCTGAATGTCGGGAACATTGAAATGAAAAGCTTCCACTACCGGGCCGGTGTCGGTGTCGGCGTTCTGGAGCAGCATTTTTCTGTGGGACCTGCCGATGATATGGGAGGATATCACCTTCAGTCGCCGGGCCAGGAAAAGGGGTTCCGGGTTGGCCATGCCAAAGGGACGTATCCGGTCCAGATCCAGGGCCAGATCAAAGCAGATCTCTTCCAGCTTCAGTTCAGCATCAATGGTCAGGATTTTTGAAAAATCCGCATGGGTATAATTGGTTTTAAGATGGCTTTTGAGGCCCGACACCAGGTCCGGAAGCCGGTCCAGGGACAGGGTAAGACCTGATGCCATGGCATGGCCTCCGAATTTTTCCAGCAGATGGGCATTTTCTGTCAGGGCCTGGTGTATATTGATGTTGTTGATACTCCGGCCCGATCCCATGGCCACCTCCTGGTTGCAGGACAAAAGCAGTACCGGGCACACATATTTTTTTGACAGTTTTGAGGCGGCAATGCCCAGCACACTGGGGTTCCATTTTTGGTCCCATAATATCAACAGTCGGTCCTTGAGCAGGGCGGGGTCCTGAAGAATACGATTTTCGATGTCATTGATGATTTCCCGTTCAATGGTCTGGCGCCTTACATTGAGTTCATCCAGTAAAAAAGCTGTTTTTTGAGCATCCGCTGTTTCCCGGCTGGTAAACAGGGAAACACATATGCGGGCATGGGACATGCGGCCTGCAGCGTTGATCCTGGGAACCATTTTAAAGGAGATATCATCGGAGTCAAGCTGTTTTATGTCAATGCGGGCTGCCCTGGCCAGTGCCTGGATCCCGGGGCGGGCATTTTTTTGCATCTGTTTGATGCCGGCCATGCACAACACCCGGTTTTCCTGAATCAGTGGCACCATATCCCCAATGGTGCCCACGACAAACAGGTCCAGAAACCTTATCAGGTCAGGTTCCGGAAATATTTTCCAGACGCCTTGTTCCCGGAAAAATTTACGCAGGGCCATGACCAGAAAAAACACCACCCCCACCCCGGCCAGAAACGATAACCCGGATTGGCAGTCCGCCTGTTTCGGGTTCACAACCGCTGCTGCCGGCGGCAGATCCGGGCCGGGTTCATGGTGATCGGTGATGATGACATCCATGTCTTCTTTAGCTGCAGCTGCCACCACATCTGTGCCGCTGATGCCGCAGTCCACGGTGATGATCAGGTCGATTGCCTGGTTGGCAGCCATCTGGGCATGGACCGGGGTGATGCCGTATCCCTCTTTGATTCGGTGGGGGATATACCAGGTCACATTTGCGTCCACCAGGGATAAAAATTCATGGATCAGGGCCGTGGCTGTGACACCGTCTGCATCAAAGTCGCCGAATATCAGAATTTTTTCCTTGTTGACCACAGCGGTGTGTATCCGTTCCACTGCCTTTTGCATATCTTTCATGGCAAAGGGATCAGTGAGGTGGCCAAGATCCGGATTGAGAAAAAACCGGGCTGATTCAACCGTTGTAAATCCCCGGCTCCAGATCAGTCCTGCCGTCACCGGATGGCATCCCAGTTCCTGTGAAAGAAGGCGGGTTCCGTCAGGATCAATTGTCGCATATGCAAATTGGGTGTTCTTCATGGGCATCAACCCGGTTTTATATAAACTATTGAATGCAAAGTCAATGGCGCCTTTGTCACGGCACAGCCCCGGTGGCACCCATGCCGGCCGGTTCAATATTTTATTGCATGAAAAGTGTTTGAGTAATACTGGTCATTGGTGGTATATTATAAAATTTGAAAGTTGATGACCCAATGAATTTACAGACACTGCATAAGGAATACCGGGTTGACAAAACCCGGATCGGATTTATCAAATTCATCTTTGAGGCGTATGAAGGTGTTGCCGTTTTGACCACTCTGGATGCCCGGACCGGCCATGTGCGCCTTGCCATTGCCCCGGACCAGACACACGAAGCCTTCAGGATCATTGCAGATTTAAAAAAGGATTTTGAATTTCATGCATTATAAAAGGTATGCCTATATCCACACCATCGGGTGCCAGATGAATGTGGTTGATTCTGAAAAACTGACAACTGTTTTGAATGCCCGGGGATTTGGCTATGCCCGGGACCCTGACCAGGCTGATATTATTGTCTGCAACACCTGCGCAATCCGTCACAAGGCCGAAGAAAAAGCGTTCAGCTTTCTGGGACAATTTGCCAGAGAAAAGCTAAAAAGGCCCGGTCTTATCACGGTCATGGCCGGGTGTGTGGCCCAGCAGGAGGGAAAAAAGGCTTTTAAACGGCTGCCTCATCTGGATCTGGTTTTGGGAACCCAGGCGTTTTCCCGGTTCAGCAGACATATTGACGCATTAACATCCGGTCAACGCAAGATTGTTGATATTGGCCCTTCTGATGTCATTTTTGAAGCCATGCCCGATGATACCGGATTTGCTGAAAATAAGGTGTCCAAATTTGTCACCATCATGCAGGGGTGTGATAATTTTTGCACCTATTGTGTGGTGCCCTATGTCCGGGGAAGGGAAAAAAGCCGCTCTCAAGAATCCATAGTAAATGAAATCCGGCTTCTGGCTGACAACGGAATCCGTGAGATCACCCTGCTGGGCCAGAATGTCAACTCCTACGGCATCAAGGAGGGCGGCATCTCATTCGCAGAACTCCTTGAAAAGGTGGCACAGATTGACAATATCCGGCGGATCCGGTTTGCCACATCCCATCCCAAGGATTTGTCTGATGAACTGATCCAGGCCATGGCCTGCCTGGAAAAGGTCTGCAATCACCTGCACCTGCCTGTGCAGTCCGGATCTGACAGAATTTTAAAAAAAATGAACCGGGGGTATACCAAAGACACTTATCTGTCCAGAGTGGATGCGGTTAAAACCGCCATCCCGGATATTGCGCTGTCCACAGATATAATTGTGGGGTTCCCGTCTGAAACCCTGCCGGATTTCAACGAAACCATGGATCTGGTTGCCCGGGTGGGGTTTGACTCAATTTTTGCCTTTGCCTATTCAGACCGTTCATCGGCCCCGGCAGCAAAATTCAGTGGCCCGGTGGATGAAAGGGAAAAAATGGACCGGCTTAACCAGCTGCTGGCATTTCAAGACACCATCACCCTAAAGAAAAATCAACAGATAACAGGTCAGGTTGTTGAAATCCTGGTGGAAGGCATCAGTACCAGACAGCATGACAAATTTGTGAAAACCACCCGGCACACCAGACAGATGACCGGCAGAAGCCCTGGCAATAAAATCGTTCATTTTCCGTCTGATACCATTGCCGCCGGTGATCTGGTGAATATCAAAATTGAGAACGCATACCCTCACTCATTGTGGGGCCGGCCTCTGGAGCAGCCATCCCATGAAAAATAGATCCGTGAAAATCGGCAGAAACGACCCCTGTCCCTGCGGCAGCCGGAAAAAATATAAAAACTGCTGCCGGAACAGCAAAAAGGAGCTGTCTTTGAAAGAAACATATAAAAAGCAATACGATATTGTTTTAAAAAGCCCCAAACAGATTGAAGGGATCAGGCGGGCAGGTTCCCTGCTGATGCAGATCCTGGATGATGTGGAACAGATGATCCGGCCCGGGCTGGTCACAGAAGAGATCAACACCTTTGTCCATGAGCAGACCATCCGGGCCGGTGCCATCCCTGCACCTCTGAATTACCGGGGATTTCCCAAAAGCGTGTGTGTCTCAATCAACGATGTGATCTGTCACGGCATTCCGGGCAACCGGGTTTTGCAGGATGGAGATATTGTGAATGTGGACATCACTCCTATCCTGGACGGGTATTATGCTGATGCCAGCAAAACCTTTTTTGTGGGAACTCCCGGCCCGAATGCGAAAAAGATCGTGTCCATTGCCGGCAATTCCCTTAAGCTCGGCATGGAAGCGGTAGCCCCCGGCGCCACCTTAGGTGATGTGGGATATGCTATCCAGAGCTATGCCGAAGGCCAGGGATGTTCGGTGGTGCGGGAGTTTGTGGGCCATGGCGTGGGTATCGATTTTCATGAACAGCCCCAGGTGCTGCATTTCGGATCTCCCGGCAAAGGGGTGATCCTAGTGCCGGGCATGGTGTTCACCATTGAACCCATGATCAATCTAGGAAAAAAGGAGCTTCATGTACTGGCGGACAAATGGACCGCGGTTACCAATGACGGGTCATTGTCAGCCCAGTTTGAACAGACCGTCCTGGTGACCGAAAACGGGTATGAAAGTCTGACTCCCTATGATCTTTAGGCGGTTGCCGGCAGGCTGTCCCCCTTCTGTTTTTAGCCCGGCCGGTGGATGGCTTTGCACGGCTGCGGTAAATGCCTGGCACAAACCCGGGTCTGTTTTGTGGACATACACCTGTCCGGTTTTGTCCACGCCCCGGATGGCTGCATCATATAAAAACCACTGTAGCAGTTGTTCACTGATGGAGACCCTGCCGGATGCCGGGTCAAAAAGGCTGCCCCTGCCGGGGGGCGGCCGGGGAACAGGCAGGGCAGATCCTTTGTCGGCAAGGTGTTTCATGTAGTTGAGTATCCTGCACAGCCGCAACAGGGTTACCGACTGGAGCCGGGAGGTGGTATGGTCCAGGGGAAAGGCGGTGGCGCGCATAAGGGAGAAATTCTCTGGTAAAATGCTCAGGGTGCGGCAGCGGTCAAAATCCCGGCTTCCGGGGGCGGGGTAAAAAATGGACAGGCCAGCCAGAGTGGGTCGGGTTGCCAGATATAACAGGTCATTTAAGGAATCTTGTGCGGTCTGGTCCGGGGCCCCGGCAATCACATAGGATACGCAGGAAAGGTTTTTTTGTCTGGCCAGGGAAACGGCCTGGTCATGGGCGGCCCGCACATCCGGGCGCCGGAATCTTTCCAGTTGTTTTTTGGAGGCAGAGCCCAAAGACAGGTTCAGGGTCGCAAAGCCTGTGTCTGCCATGGCTGTGATGATCTCTTCATCCAGAGACAGGGGATACAGGCCGTTCATGGCCCGCAGCTCCACATTTTTACCCGAAAATATTTTTCTGATGCCGGCCAGAAGTGCCATAAACCAGGGTTTGTCCAGGCTGAGGTTTTCATCTTCAAAATCGATGAACCCGATATCTTGCCTGGCTGCCTGGTTTTGTATTTCCTGGAGTACGTGTGACACCGGCCGCCGGCGGAATTTTCCATGGGCCGATGTGGCGGAAACCGAACAATAGGAGCAGGGCATGGGGCATCCCCGGCTGGCTACGATGACCAGGGCATCCTGGTTTTTGCGGCGGTAATAGCCCTGGTTTTTCTGGTCCGGCAGGGGGAGTCGGGACAGGTCCGCTGTCCAGTGGGGAGGATTGATTTTGATTTTCCCGGCATCCTGGAACGCTATTCCCGGGATCTGGTCCATTGGTGTGCCATCTTCCAGGGCACGGCAAAGCAGGGGCAGGGTTTCTTCACCTTCGCCCCGGAGCACATAATCCACAGAGGGTGAGGCAATCACTGCTTCAGGAAACAGGGTAGGGTGGTGGCCCCCCATGACAATGGGGATGTCCGGGTTCCATTTGCGGATGGCTGCCGCTGTTGCCATGGCTGTGGCATGGTACGGGGAGAACAGAGAAGATATCCCCACCAGGAACGGCTTCAGTTTCTGCACGGTGTGTGCGATGTGTTCAAAGCTGTATCCAAAGTGACGGAACCGGTGGAACAAACTGAACAGGGACTGGTCCGGCCGGCCGTAAAACGGGGTAAGATAGGCAAAATCCTCCGGCAGTGCCAGGGGTTTTGCCTTGTCCGTGGCCAGGCTGTCCAGGATCTTTGCATCATACCCGTGCGCTTTGAGGTTGGCAGCCATGGACAGCAGTCCATAGGGGATGGTGCGTTTTTTTGTGAGATAAAAATCTGCAATGGGCGGCTGGACCAGAACAACCAATGCCATGGCGGTCAGCTGACCCTGGGGAACATGGCAATGAACACCAGACTGAGCAAAGGAATAAATGCCGTGTAAAGCAGCACCGTTTCAATGCTGTACATATCTGCCAGTTTGCCCACAGCAGGGGACAAAGCTCCCCCTAAGCCATAGGCAAATCCCATCATCAGGCTGGAAACCATGGCTCTGGACCGGGGCACCAGTTTCTGGGCCATGACCACGCCCAAGGGCAGGGAAGCCAGCACAAAAAATCCGGCAAAAAATGCGCCCACAAAAACGTAGGGGCCCGGCAGATACAGATACAGCATCAGGGCCGGGGCCATGAGCAGATGGGAGATGAAAAAGATCTTTTTAAACCCGGTGCGGTCCGCCAGATACCCGCCCAACAGCCCGCTCAGGGTACCGGCCACAATGAAAAATGATACAATCAGCCCCACGCTGGGCAATGGGTGGCCTGCATCTGCCAGATAAATGGGCATGAATGTCATAAACGCCTGGCCGGTGATTGCCCGCAGGAACATGACCAGCCAGATGAGAAATATGGTCTTGTACACAGGGCCCAGAGTGACTTTCAGGGATTTGAAAAACCCCAGGTGGGAGAGATTTTCACTCTGCGGCCTGGGCAGGTATTTAAGGCAGAACAAAAACGCTGTCACCCCCAGGATCATGGTCCAGGGCATGGCCTCCAGGCCGAAATGCGCCACATACCAGGTGATGAACACAGGACCCAAAGCAAAGGCCAAAGTGCCGCCGGTGTTGTATATGGACAGGCAGAACCCGGTTCTGTTGCCGCTGTACAGCGGCACCATGCCGGTGGTGGCCGGATGGAACATGGAAGATCCCAGGGACCCCAGGCACAGCACCAGCAGAAGGATCCAGAAATTGGGAGCCAGCCCGGAAAACGGGATGCAGAAAAACGCCAGAAACAGCCCGGTGAAGATGAACCACCGGCTTTCATACCGGTCCGACAGATACCCCACCACCGGCTGGATCATGAAGGCCAGCAGCCGCACCAGGCCCGTGAGCAGCCCTACCTGGGCCAGGGTCAGCCCCAGCTTGTCCACAAAAGCCGGCAGGAGCGGCGCAAAAAACGAGGAGTAAAAGTCACCGGAAAAGTGCACCAGGGTGATCACCAGGACAATGCCGTAATTGACCCGGGTATCAGGTTGTGTTGCAGGGGCGGAATCGGTTTTAGATACAGGGGCGGGAATGTTATCGGATTTTGTGTGCATGAAGTCCGGGCCGGGCATGGGTTAATTTTTCAGGCTGTGGATGGGGGCCGGGATTCTGCCGCCGTACCGCATGAATGCATTGGTTTCCATCATATGGGGCACGGCCATGATCTTTGCTTCCCCTAAAAGGCCGCCGAAATACACGCTTTCCCCGGCTTTTTTGCCGGGCACAGGGATGATGCGGCAGGCCGTGGTCTTGGCATTGATCATGCCGATAGCCATCTCATCGGCAATGATGCCGGCCAGGGTCTCTTCTGTGATGTCTCCGGGCACCGGCACCATGTCCAGCCCCACAGAACAAACCGATGTCAGGGCTTCAAGCTTTTCCAGGGACAAATACCCCTGGTGGGCTGCATGGGCGATGTTCAGATCTTCGCTCACCGGTATGAATGCTCCGCTCAATCCCCCCACATGGGAGGAGGCAAACGCCCCGCCTTTTTTAACGGCATCATTGAGCATGGCAAGGGCTGCTGTGGGGCCTGGCACACCGATGTGGCTCAAGCCTAATGCCTGGAAAATCTCCCCGATGCTGTCCCCCACTGTGGGGGTGGGCGCAAGAGAAAGATCCACCACCCCGAACCGCACATCAAGGTTTTTTGCCACCTCCCTGCCGATGAGTTCCCCCACCCGGGTGACCTTGCACGCGGTTCTTTTGATCACC
This sequence comes from Desulfotignum sp., assembly GCA_021737445.1. Classification (GTDB taxonomy): domain Bacteria; phylum Desulfobacterota; class Desulfobacteria; order Desulfobacterales; family Desulfobacteraceae; genus Desulfotignum. The sequence goes on along the minus strand of JAIPDY010000008.1, from coordinate 12,159 downwards.
TCGGCAATATTGCCCAGGGTCATGGGGCCATTTTCCAGATGCCGCTCAATGGCGCGCTTCACCACGCCCGGCCCGGATACCCCCACATTGATCACTGCATCTGCCACCCCCACCCCCAGGTAGGCCCCGGCCATAAATGGCATGTCTTCCGGGATATTGGCAAACACGCACAGCTTGGCGCAGGCCAGGCCGTCTGCATCGGATGTAAGGGCTGCAGCCTGCTTGATGGCCCGGGACATCTGTAGCACGGCATCCATGTTGATGCCGGCCTTGGTGGTGGCCACATTCACCGAGCCGCATACCCGCTCGGTTTGGGCCAGGGCCCGGGGCAGGGCAGCAATCAGGGCAAGATCCCCTGTTGCCATGCCTTTTTCCACTAAGGCTGAAAACCCGCCGATGAAATCGATGTCCACAGTTTTGGCAATATCATTGAGTTCATGGGCGATCTCCACCATCTGGTCAGGGGAAAAAGCCGCTCCCACCAAAGCGATGGGGCTGATGGAGATGCGCTTGTTCACCACCTGGATCCCGTATTTGTCCCCCACTTCGTCGCATACCGATTTAAGGGATGCTGCATGGGTGAGGATCTTATTGCGGATATTGTGCCTGAAGGTGCCCAGGTCGTGGCTGATGCAGTCAAACAGGTTCACCCCCAGGGTCACGGCCCGGACATCCAGGTGTTCGTTTTTCACCATTTCTATGGTGGAGATGATTTCATGGTCTTCAAACATGGTGGTTCCTCAGGTTAAATTTTGTTGATGGCATCAAAGATGTTTTTGTGCTGGATCCGGATGTCCAGGCCCAGTTCCGCAGCCTTTGTGCGCAGGTCGGCAAACATGGCGGCACTGTCCAGCTCCGGTGTCACCCACACCTGGTAGGACATCACATTGTTTCTGGGATCAGGCCCGCCCTTGAACACCGCCTTGAGGTTGATGATGTTGCCGTGATGCCGGGCGATGATTGCGGAAAACCTTGCCACCAGTCCTTTCTGGTCCGGGCCGATGGTGGTGATCAGAAAAATGTCCCCTTTGTTGTCCATGGCGCTGCCGTTGTTTTCATCCAGGTCATTGACATGGATGACCAGGCCGGTGTCTTTTGTCTGGTTATCCAGGTTGGTCTGGAGATTGTCCCTGTCCAAAGATGGCGGGGATTCCACCAGGAAGAAACCGGCAAACTGGTCCTGGAGGATCATCTGGTTCACATTTTCCAGGTTGCATTCCAAACCAAACAGCACCTGGGTGACATGGGCGATAATGCCGGGTCTGTCTTTGGCCAGCACCGTGATGATAAGCTTGTTCATGGGTTACCTTCCTGCTGCATCACGCAGTTTGGCTATGGTGTCGGCATAGTCTGAAGTGTTGAAAACAGCGGATCCTGCCACAAAACATTCAGCCCCGGCCTGTGCCACCTGACTGATGGTGTCTGTGTTGATGCCGCCGTCCACCTGGATAACGGCATCGGAATCCTGCTCTTTGAGCAGACGGAAAAGTGCCTGTATCTTTGCTATGCTGGACCGGATGAATTTCTGCCCCCCGAATCCCGGGTTCACGCTCATGATCAGTACAAAATCCAGCTGGTCAACGATATGTGCAATGGCAGACAGCGGGGTGGCAGGGTTCAGGGCCACCCCGGCCCTGACATGGCTTTCCCTGATAAGCTGCAGGGTCCTGTGCAGATGGGGGCAGGCTTCTGCATGCACGCTGATGTAATCAGCCCCGGCTTTGGCAAAATCCGGGATCATGAGATCCGGTGTTTCGATCATCAGGTGGACATCCAGGGGCAGGGCAGTGGCCTTTTTGCAGGCCTCCACAATGATGGGGCCGTAGGTGATGTTGGGGACAAACTGTCCGTCCATGACATCGATGTGTATCCAGTCAGCACCGGCTTTTTCAACGGCTGATACCTCTTTTCCCAGGCAGGTGAAGTCAGCGGATAAAATTGAAGGGGCGATGAGTGCCATGATACCTCTCCTGTTTGATTTTCCTAAAATGTTTTAAGGGCCCAGTGTTTTTTTGGTTTGGCTGTTTAATAAAAATGCATACCATAATGGGTATCGGTGTAACAATCAATAGTTTTTTATGTCAAATACAGGGTCATGTTTCACGTTACAGCCTTACGCCTCTGAAGGTGTCCTGCCGTTGCAACCGGGCCGCAAAAAATCCATCCATGTCCATGCAGTTGGGAAAGGTTTTTAAATACCCGTCCATGGGCTTGCCCCAGCATGCGGTTATGGGATCCAGGGCATAGTCCTTTCTTTTTTTGAGAAAATCCGCCACCACCTGTTCATTTTCCTCTTTTTCTCCGGAACACACCGCATACACCAGAATGCCGCCGGGTTTCACCAGGTTGGCGGCTGCATTGAGCAACTTTTTCTGCCGGGCAGCCATCCGGGATATATCCTTAAGAGACCGTTTCCACTTGGCATCCGGATTTCTGCGCAGCACTCCCAGGCCGGTACAGGGCGCATCCACCAGCACCCGGTCAAAAAAACCGGGGAAATCAGTGATGCTGGTTTTCATTAGATCCATGGACCGGCACTGGATGCTGCTGATACCCAGACGTAAGGCTTCGGCTGACAGATAAGACAGCTTGTCCGGATCAGTATCAAGGGCTGTGATATCTCCTTTGTCACCCATGAGCTGGGCCAGGTGAAGGGTTTTACCACCCAGCCCGGCACAGGCATCCAGGATGGTTTCGTTCGGGCGGGGGTCCAAAATCAAAGACACCAGCTGGGCTGCCTCATCCTGGACCGAAAAAAGGCCCTGGTCAAACCCGTTGATGGCTTCAATGCGGATGGAAGATTCAGTCACAATCATGCCGTCAGGACTTACCAAGGTGGATTGTACCTGCAACCCTGCGGATACCAGAAGATTGGAAAGATCCTGCCGGCTGGTTTTCAGGGTGTTGGTTCTGAGGGTCAGGGGTGGGATCTGGTTGATGGTGCGGCACAGGTCAGTGACCTGGCCGGCCCCATACCGGGTCAACCAGCGTTTGGCCAGCCACAAGGGAATGGAATGAACAATACTGATATGCTCCAAAAGTGCGTTGTTCGCATCAGGCAGCACAAGGGTATTCAATCTCCTGGCGGCATTTCTCAAAACGCCGTTCACAAAACCGGCGGTTTTTTTTCCATTTCGGATTTTGATCAGTTCCACACTGGTGTCAATGGCTGCAAAATCCGGGATCCGGTCCAGAAACCGCATCTGAAACAGTGCCATGCGCAGCGCGGTCAGTACCGGCTGATCCATGCGTTCAACAGGGGTTTTAGAAAAGGATTTGATGATGAAATCCAGAAAGTTGCGGTGGCGCAACACCCCGAACACAATGGCATGGCACAGGTTTCTGTCGGCCTGGGATAAATGGGCAAGCCCGGGATAAACCGCATCCAGGGTCCGGTCCAGGGTGGTGTTTTTTTTTTCACAGCGCAGCAGAATTTCCAGGGCTGCTTCACGGGTATCCAGTGTCATGGGTCACACAAACCGGGTAGACAGGTCCAGAGCATGGCCCCTTAAAAATGCGTCTGCGGTCAGCCGTTTACCCGAGGCTCCCATCAGTTCCAGGATGATGATGGTGCCGCTGCCTGTGGCCACATGGATACCTTGAGGATACAGGCCGCAGACGGTTCCCGGAAGTGCGGTGGTTTCATCTTGGCCGGCGATGGCTTTAAAGATTTTTGTCCGCTTGCCTGAAAAATGGGTAAAGGCGCCGGGCCAGGGATTCATGGCATTGATATGGGCAATCACTTTCCTGTTGGAAAGGGTCCAGTCAATACAGCCGTCCTGTTTTTTGAGCACAGGGGCGTAAGATGCGTGTTCATGGTTTTGGGAGACCGGAGTCAGTCGGTTTTCATTGAGCTGATCAATGGTGTTGAGGATCAGGTCAGCCCCCATGGCGGACAGCCGGTCATGCAGGTTCTGGGCCGTGTCATCCGGATGGATGGGAGTGGTGGCGGTCAATAGAATATCACCGGCATCCAGGTCTTTGGTCATGACCATGGTGGTGACTCCGGATGTTTTGTCCATGTTGCGTATGGCCGCCTGGATGGGAGCGGCCCCCCGGTATCTGGGCAGCAGGGAGGCATGGATGTTGACAGGGTGGATGACGGGGATATCCAGGATACGCTGGGACAGGATCTGTCCATAAGCTGCCACCACAAAATAATCTGGATTCAAAGATGCCAGGTGCTGCACAGCTTTGTCGGTGTTCAGTTTTTCAGGCTGAAACAGATTCAGGCCCAGGGCCTGTGCCGCTGATTTCACCGGCGGGGGAGCGGGTTTTCTTCCCCGTCCTTTGGGCCGGTCCGGCTGGGTTACCACCAGGCAGATATGAAAGTTCTGCCTGGCTGCCAGGGCCTTTAAAGGGGGGACGGCAAAATCCGGGGTGCCCATGAAAACAATGCGGGTCATGGCGGAACTTATCATGATGACTGGGTTTCTTTTAATGTTTTGAGCAGGCGTGTTTTATACATGGTCCGCTTCAGAGAACTGATCCGGTCAATGAACAGAATCCCTTTCAAATGATCGATTTCATGCTGCATGATCACCGCCATCAATCCTTGTGCCTCAAATTCCAACAGGTTGCCGTCCATATCCTGTGCACGCACCGTGACCTTTTCATATCGTTTGACATCGGCCCTGAAATCCACCACGCTCAGGCATCCTTCGTTTTCTGATATAAAGCTGCCTGATGCATCAATGATTTCCGGGTTGATCAGGGCGGTAAAGGTTTCTTCTGAGCCTTCATCGTCAGGATCTTTGGCCCGTACGTCATACACCAGTATCTGTTTGTTGACCCCCACCTGGGGGGCTGCCAGTCCCACGCCGGATTCATGGAACATGGTTTCTCCCATGTCTTGGATCAGCCGGCAGATCTCTTCGTCAACCGTCTGTACCTTGACCGACGGCTCTGACAGTGATTTTTCAGGATAAGTGATGATTTTGAGCAGCGCCATTTTTTTGTAGTAAATCCTTTGCAGTATCGATATCTTTTTGAATCTGTTCAGATAATTCCCTGATACCTGAAAATTTTTTCTCATCCCGCAGGCGGGCCACCATGTTTACCCGGATGCGTGTGCCATAGATGTCATGGTCAAAATCCAGGATATGGACCTCAATGGTAAACATATGATCATCAAAAGTGGGGGAAAACCCGATATTGGCCACGCCTGGAAAATTGCCGTAAACAGTTTCCACGGTGACAGCATACACCCCGAATTTGGGGCACAGTTCATCATGCAGTTTGATATTGGCAGTGGGAAACCCCAGCTGGCTTCCCCCGCGGCTGCGGCCCTGAATCACCTTGCCCCTTATCTGGTAGTGACGGCCCAGGTATTTTTTGGCCTGTTCCACTTTTCCATCCATAACGATTTTCCGGATCTGGGTGCTGGAAATCCGATGGGTGCTGCCGGTTTTGTCTTTTATCCAGTCCGCCACAATGGTTTCAAAACCCAGTATCGGGCCCTGATCCTTGAGCAGTTGAATGTTTCCTGCCCTGTCTTTTCCAAACGTGTAATCAGGTCCTATGATGATCGCTTTCATGCCGATTTTATTCACCAGAATATCTTTAATAAAATCGCTGGCAGTGATGGCGGCAAATTCTTTGTCAAAGGTCAGACAGATCACCACATCAATACCGGATGCAGCCAGCAGCTCAATTTTCTGGTCATGGCGGGTTATCAGGGGCGGGCTGGAAATACCTAAGGCCCGCAGGGGATGGGGTTCAAATGTCAGAGCCACAGAAGTACCTGACAGCTCTTTGGCCTTTGAGGTAACCTGCCGCAGCAGAGCCTGGTGTCCCTTGTGGACACCGTCAAAATTTCCGATGGTGACCACCGAATTTTTAAAAGGGGTGCTGATCTGGTCCAGTGTCTCAACAAGTTGCATATTTTCCTTTACACCAGAAATAAATATTGTTGACAAAACTTCCAAACACATATATATATCCCAACCATCGTTTTAACGCAATGTTAAATTATGGTTGACAAAGCGGTTCAAAAGATGTGCCGAAGTGGCGGAATTGGTAGACGCACCAGTTTCAGGGACTGGCGAGCGTACGCTTGTGGGAGTTCGAATCTCCCCTTCGGCACCATCTCAAATCCAATCAACAAATACAGATCCAGAGCCGAAGTGGTGGAATTGGTAGACACGCTAGACTTAGGATCTAGTGCCGCAAGGCGTGGAGGTTCAAGTCCTCTCTTCGGTACCAGCCAGAAAAACAAGGAGGCTACCCATGTTTTCCACTGACAATACCGTTATGCTGCTGGTGGATGTTCAGGGCCAGCTGGCCCAGGTGATGTATGAAAAAGAAAAAATGTTTAAGTCTCTGGAAATACTGATCAAGGGGATGCAGATACTGGATGTGCCCATTCTCTGGATGGAACAGATCCCTTCAAAGATAGGTCCCACAATAGACAGTATCCGGCAGTTGATGACAGGGGTATCTCCCATTGAAAAAGACAGCTTTTCCTGTTGCCAGGAGCCGGTATTTATGGAAAAATTCAATGCTCTGTCCAGGAATCAGATCCTGATAGCCGGCATTGAAACCCATATCTGTGTTTTTCAGACAGCTTATGAATTGCTCAACAAGGGATATGAGGTCCAGGTTGTATCAGACTGTGTGTCATCCAGAACCAGGGAAAACAAAGAAATCGGTCTCCAAAGAACTGTTCAGGCCGGTGCCCAGAAAACCTCTGTGGAAATGATTTTCTTTGAATTGATGCGGCGGGCCCAAGGTGATCATTTCAGAGAGATGGTCAAATTGATCAAATAAGGCCGCTAATATTGATCCTGTGTGAACAAGCAGGGGGGCAGCAGCCAGCAAATACCTCTAAATATTTGCAACAAATCAATTGACAATAGAGCCATTTTTGCATATTATTAAAGATTGGTGTTGGCAGTGTTCTGTTATCAGGTTGGATAATCAACCATACAAAGGCCTTTATTTTGTTTTCAAGGGATTTTTCATGGCTCGGGATGCAGGGGTTTCCAGACAGACAAAAGAGACAAAAATAGAGATCCAGATGGATCTGGATGGAACGGGCAATGCTGATATTACAACCGGCATTGCCTTTTTTGATCATATGTTGACAGCTTTTTGCGTTCATGGATTTTTTGATCTTAAAATTATTGCAGCAGGTGACCTGGCTGTTGATTTTCATCACACAGTGGAGGATACCGGGCTGGTTCTGGGCCAGGCCCTGTATGCTGCCCTGGGGGATAAAAAAGGGATACAGCGGTTTGGTGACAGTTGTGTGCCAATGGATGAGGCCCTTTCCAGGGTCACCATTGATCTGTCCAACAGGCCCTATCTGGTGTATCATCTTCCTGAGAATCTCAGATCAGGTTCGTTGTTTGATGCATTTCTTGCCAAAGAATTTTTCCAGGCATTCTGCACAAAAGGCAGATTCAATATTCATATAAATGCGTTTTACGGCACCAATGAACACCATGTGCTGGAATCTGTATTCAAGGCAATGGGGCGGTCATTGCACCAGGCAACCCGGATTGGAGATAAGATTTCAGGCACGCTTTCCAGCAAAGGCGCCCTTTAGCCGTGCTTTGTCTGCCTTAAGGCTTAAAACACCTTAACACAGGAACCCCTAAATATATGATTATCATACCTGCAGTTGATATTAAACAGGGCAAATGCGTCCGACTGCTCCAGGGCCGCATGGAAGATGCCACCCATTATGCGGATGATCCGGCCGCAATGGCTGTAAAATGGGAAAAACAGGGAGCCCAAATGATCCATGTGGTGGATCTGGACGGGGCTTTTGCCAAGTCAGCCATAAATTTTGATTCCATTTGTGCTATCTTAAAGCAGGTTACCGTGCCCATTCAGGTGGGCGGAGGCATCCGGGATATTGACACCATTGAAAAATATCTGAACGCGGGTGTTTTTCGGGTGATCATCGGCAGTGAAGCCCTGTACCGGCCGGAATTTGTTAAACAGGCCTGTAAATTATTTGAAGAAAAAATTGTGGTGGGCATTGATGCCAGAGACGGCATGGTAGCGGTTGAGGGCTGGAGCAAGACATCCAGAACCCGTGCCGTTGACCTGGCAAAACAGTTTGAATCATCTGGTGTGGCAGCTATTAATTTTACAGATATTCACCGGGACGGGATGCAGACCGGTCCGAATATCCAGGAGACCGCTGCCCTGGCTCAGGCGGTTTCCATACCGGTTATCGCCTCCGGAGGGGTTGCCACCATAGATGACATCAGGCATCTGTGCCAGATAGCAACCTTTGGGGTGACCGGCGTCATTACAGGAAAAGCGCTCTACGAAGGCAGCCTTGATTTAAGGGAAGCCATGCGGATTTCAGCAGCAGCATAATCACCGGTTCCGGTGATTGACAAGTTGGTTTATGTACTTAAATTTAAGTACTATTGCATAACCATTTGAAATTTTGGAGTCATGACCTGAAGCGATGTTTATTCCTGAAGATAAAATTTCAGAAATTCTAAACGCGTCAGACATTGTCGACATCGTATCAGAATCTGTTATCCTTAAAAAATCAGGCCAGAATTTTTTCGGCCTGTGCCCGTTTCATTCAGAGAAAACCCCGTCGTTTTCAGTGAATCCGGCCAAACAGATTTTTCATTGCTTTGGCTGCAGTGCCGGCGGAAACAGTATTTCCTATGTGATGAAATATCACGGACTGTCTTTTCCCGAAGCTGTAAAAATGCTGGCCCGCAGATACAATATCGTGCTGGAAATCGGGCATCTGGATCCTGTCAAAAAAAGGCACCTTGCACTAAAAGAATCTTTGTTCCGCCTCAACAAGAAGGTCATGGGTTTCTATGAAAATCTCCTCAGGCAGGACCGGTACGGGTATCATGCCAGGCAATATCTTGAAAAAAGAAATATCACCCAAACAACCATTGATGAATTTCATCTTGGATATGCCATGGATCAGTGGGAGGGTGTGGTGGGTTTCTTAAAAAACGGAAAAATCGGAAGACAGGCTGCATTGAATTCAGGATTGATCCTTCCCAGAAAAAATCAAAACGGATTTTATGACCGGTTCAGAAACCGGCTGATGTTTCCCATCTTTGATATCAACATGCAGGTGGCAGGATTCGGGGGCCGGGTCATGGATGACAGCATGCCCAAATACATGAATTCACCTGAAACACCGGTTTACAGCAAAACCAGGATCCTTTACGGTCTCCACGCAGCAAAACAGCATTGCCGCAAAACCGGTACCGTGCATATTGTGGAAGGGTATTTTGATTTTCTGTCCCTGTTTCAAAACGGCATTAAAAACACAGTGGCAACCCTGGGAACAGCATTGACAGCTGAACATGTCAGGGTACTTAAAGGTTACGCCCCTTCAATGGTGCTGGTTTTTGATTCAGATGCCGCCGGGATAAATGCAGCCAGGCGCAGCATTAAAACATTCATGAACGAAGGGGTTGATACACGCATACTGGTGTTGCCCCGGGGAGAAGACCCTGACACATATGTGGTAAATCACGGGCCGGATGCTTTTTTGGGTTTGGTGGATCAGGCAAAATCAGTGATGCAGTTTCTGCTTCAGGTGTCCATGGATACCCATGGATTATCTGTGGAGGGAAGAATCCGGATATTGGATGACATGAAACCGTTTCTGGCAGGCATCCAGGACAGTGCGCTGCGGTCCCTGCACATCAGAGAACTGGCTGAAACTTTAAGTATCGATGAAAAGGCGGTGCTTGAAAAAGTCAAAGAACAGGTGACCCATGGCGTTTCCGAAAATGGCCTTGCCCCTGACCAACAGGTGGATGATCAGGCACTGACATCTGATCCCAGGGAAAAACAGCTGTTATCTTTGATGCTTCATTGCCCGGATATCATATCAACGGTGCAACAATCCGAAGTACTGGATTGTTTTTATTCACAACAGCTTTGCCATATTGGAAAAATTATTGCCAAAGCTGATACCGGCCAGAAGGGCTTTGTCAACCATGTCATGGCAAAAATGGAAAAAGAGGGGGATAAGGAACTGGTTGCATCCCTTGCCATGGCAGATGAACTTGACGGAAAAACAGATCTGCACAATGCTGCGATATCCATTATCAACCGGATTATCCGGATTAAAAAAAAGAAGGAAAATATTTTAACAGCAAAGATTATCCGCGCGGAAAAGGGCTGTGATGCGGATGTGATGGAACTGTTGAAATTGAAGCAGCAGGAAATTCGACAATTACATGATAGTCAATAACGTTTAGCCTTTGGGAGGCATTTTATGGCAGATAAGGCAATAAACTCAGGAGAGAATGTGGTGATCAGCAAATCCCAGTTAAAAAAACTTATCGAAAAAGGTAAAAAACATGGCACTCTCTCTTTTGCCGAAATCAATGATGCCATATCAGATGATTTGAAATCCCCTGATCAGATCGAAGATATCGTGGTTCAGTTCGAGGAACTTGGCATCAAACTGGTGGATCTTGAAAAAACCGGAAATAAAAAAGCCGGCAGCAGGGCATCTGCAACCGGCAAACACGCTGGAAAGCCGGTAAATAAAAAAGAAAAAAGCCGGCCGGAGTCAAAACATAAAAAAAGTCATGGTGGTGATGGAAAAGATCTCTTTTCCGCTGCAAAGGAAAGACCTGACCTGGAATTTGGCGCGGTAACTGATCCGGTTAAGATGTATCTCAAAGAGATGGGAATGGTTACTCTCTTGAGCCGGGAAGGTGAAATCGAAATTGCCAAAAAAATTGAGGTGGGAGAGCGGGATGTGCTTCGGGCCATGCTGGACTGCCCGATTTCTTTGAATACCATTTTTCTGTATGGGAAAAAAATGAAAAAAAAATCCATCCGGCCCAAACATGTTCTGCGGGATGTGGATGAAGGGGACGGGGTGGTGGATGAGGTATCAAAACAGGAAAAATTTCTTGAATCCCTGGCAATCATTAAAGAGATTCATGAAAGCAATCAGGCCAAGCGGGATCAACTTCACGGCCTGAGAAAATCAACCAAGAAATATCAGACACTGACAGAAGAGATCTGCCAGGGAACCGAGCAGATTTTTGAAGAACTTAAACGCTGGCGGTTTGAATCCAATGTCATTGATACCATTGAAAAAAGTATCCGGGGTACCATTGTGTGGTTTGACACGGTTGACAGGCTGCTGGAAAATTGTGCCAGAACCTTTAATGTGATGAAAGACACCATGCTCAAGCAGGCGTCTGATCAGGAAAAATTTGTCCAGTGGGTCACAGCCCGGACAGATCTTGGCGTGGACAGGGCAGTTTTGCTGCACAAAGATATCCAGGCTGTCATGGATCAGGTGGCGTTGAGAAAAGAGCTTATAAAAGGGGATTCAGATGATCTTCGGGCCATAACACAGGGTATTGACAAAGGCAGGAGAAGCGCTGATTTTGCCAAACGGGAACTGGTCCGTGCCAATCTGAGGCTGGTGGTGAGCATCGCCAAAAAATATACCAACCGGGGACTTCAGTTTCTTGATCTGATCCAGGAGGGCAATATCGGGCTGATGAAGGCGGTGGACAAGTTTGAATACAGGCGGGGGTATAAATTTTCCACCTATGCCACCTGGTGGATACGGCAGGCCATCACCCGGGCCATTGCTGACCAGGCCAGAACCATCCGGATTCCGGTGCATATGATTGAAACCATTAACAAACTCATCAGAACTTCCCGGTACCTGGTTCAGGAGATGGGAAAAGAACCCTCTCCTGAAGAGATTGCTCAAAAGATGGAAATTCCCATTGACAAGGTCCGGAGGGTATTGAAAATAGCAAAAGAACCTATTTCCCTGGAAACTCCAATTGGAGAGGAAGAAGACAGCCATCTTGGGGATTTTATCGAAGACAAGAAGTTCTCAATCCCCTCGGAAGCAGCCATAGATTTCAGCCTGGCGGAACAGACCCGCAAAATTTTAGCCACCCTGACTCCCAGAGAGGAAAAAGTGCTGCGCATGCGGTTTGGCATTGGAGAAAAATCTGACCATACCCTGGAAGAGGTGGGCAAAGATTTTACAGTGACCCGGGAACGGATCCGCCAGATTGAGGCCAAAGCCTTGAGAAAACTGCGCCACCCCACCAGGAGCAAAAACGTCAAAACATTTATAGAAAATTAAATATTGCCTTGAACACCTGTTTGCTACATATAATTAAAGTTTGTTTGGATGCCAGCGGCAATGGGCCTATAGCT